>JBCCRZ010000064.1:0-15373 GCA_039200855.1 Cyanobacteria bacterium P01_D01_bin.44
TAAAACGCGGCTTCTTTTTCCAGCAGTTGCTCGATGGTCAAATCAGGCTGGGCTTTGCCGTCAAACACGCTGCCCACCTTCTGATTTTGAAAATGGTCAAGTGCGATCGCATAGGCCTCATTCGGTAAAGGCTCATAGCCGATGGCAGGCACCCGCGTGCGAGCATTAGCCAGGTAATACTCGATAAAGGCTTGTAGCGTTGGGTTGTTAGCAGCCTTGTCTACGTTGACATAGATAAATAACGGACGAGCCAAGGGCTGATAGGCCGCCGAGCGAATCGTCTCACCGGAGGGGATCACTGGGCCACTGCCGCTATCGACAGCTAGGGCATTGAGGTTAGTTTGGTTGTCTTTGTAGTAGGCAAAGCCAAAATAACCCAGGGCATTAGGGTCTTGTTGCACCCCAGCCACAAGTTCGTTATCGTCTTCGCTAGCCGTGTAGTCAGTGCGGCTACTATCTTCATCCCCAATCACCACTTCGTTGAAGTAGTCAAACGTACCAGAGTCAGCCCCAGGACCGAATAAGGCAATCGGCTCAGCAGGCCAGTCAGGGCGAATTTGATTCCACTGGGTTACCGTGCCTGACCACAGGGTTTTGAGTTCGTCCAGGGTGATGTCTTGCGCCCAGGTGTTATCGGGGTGGGTGACGACGGTGATGGCGTCAAAGGCAACCGGTAGCTCGATAAACTTAATACCAGCAGCTTTGCAGGTTTCCATTTCGGTCAGCGAGATGGGGCGAGATGCGTCGCTGATGTCAGTTTCCCCCGCGCAGAATTTTTTGAAACCGCCGCCGGTGCCGGAGAAGGTAACCTCAATCGCTGGGGCATCTGGGTACTCAAACTGAAATTGTTTGGCCATCTCATCGCTGATCGGATAAACAGTGCTGGAGCCGTCGATGGCGATGGGGGTGCCAGTTTCGATGGTTTGGGGCGATTGCGCCAGAGGTTCTGATGCAGGTTCCGTGGCTGTAGGGGGCTCGACTGGGGCGGAGCAGCTTGCCAGGGCGGTGCCAATTAGCAGCAGGCCCAATTTCTTGAAAAAAGAAGGGTTAATGCTTGTATAAGTACCCTGAGTGGTCATCACAAAATCCTAAACGTATCTTTTATGACCAAATTTTATGACCGTATTTTGGCTGTGTGACCCACAGGCACTCAGAATTTGCTTTTCTTTGTTTTTTAGATCACATTAAGAGGGTGATCAATTGGTGAGTTACTTTAAGTGAGTTACTTTGCCCTTGAGCGAATTAGGTATAGCGTTTGGGGGGTGGTATGTCCAGATCTGTGATACGTCCAAATCTGTGGTTGCGCCATCCTCTAACCTGCATTTTGCGTAGCGTAAATTACTTCCTTGTATAAAATGTATGTCTACGCGTGGTTGCTGCCATGATTGTTCAAAACATTCCTGTTTTAGACTTTGTCTCTTTTATTAAGGGAACTGCTGCCCAGCAAGCTGTTTTTGTCGAAGACTTGGGGAAAGCCTTACAAACCTATGGCTTTTTTGCTTTGGAACATCATGGAGTTGATGAGCGACTGATCCAGTCGGCTTATGGCGCGGCTGAGGCTTTTTTTGCGCTCCCCGATGCGACCAAGCACAGCTATGAGGAAGACGCGCTCAAAGGTCAGCGGGGTTTCATTCGATTTGGCAAAGAGCATGCCAAAGATCACCCTGTCCCTGACCTTAAAGAATTTTGGCATGTAGGCCGAGAGGGCGACCCTCAGCTTGCCAACCCTTGGCCCAGGGAGGTGCCGCAGTTTCGTCCAGCCATGATTGAGCTCTATAAGCAGCTTGAGACCTGTGCTGCTCGCCTCCTCGAAGCCTGTGCCCTGTGGTTAGAGCAGCCCAGAGACACCTTCGCCCAGGAAGCAGCCGAGGGCAGCTCCATCCTGCGGATTATCCACTATCCGCCTATTCCGGATGAGGTAGCCCCCAAAAGCCTGCGGGCAGCCCCCCACGAAGACATTAATTTGATTACCCTTCTGTGTGAGTCCACCGCGTCGGGTCTGGAGCTATTGCAACCCGACGGCAGCTGGCTACCGATTCCTTCTATCCCAGGGCAAATTATTGTCGATACCGGAGATATGCTGCAAGCCCTCAGCAACGGCCTGCTCAAAAGCACCACCCATCGGGTGATTAACCCTGACAATGCACGAGCCCGTCGCTTCTCAATGCCCTTTTTTGTACACCCTCGTCCTGACTTTGACCTCACCCCGCTGCCAGTTTGCGTACGCAAAACCCATGGAGAACAGCGATACCCGGTCCAAACAGCTGGGGAGTATTTGAGTCAGCGGTTGCAGGAGATTGGGTTGGGATGATGGGTAGAGGGTAGAGGGTAGTGAGTAGAGGGTAGTGAGTAGAGGGTAGAGGGTAGAGGGTAGAGGGTAGAGGGTAGAGGGTAGAGGGTAGAGGGTAGTGAGTAGAGGGTAGAGGGTAAATAGGCGGTTCAGAATACCTCAAACATAATGGCCTCATTTCTTTCCCATTACCCACCACCTACTACCCTCTACCCTTTACGGGCCATAATGGTAAGAGCATTAATCTCTACCCAATTTCCCCTGTATGGACCTAACTCCGGCGATTCCAACTTTTGTAATTACCCTGCGCGAAGGCGTTGAAGCAGCGCTGGTGGTCGGTATCGTGCTGGCTTGCTTGAATAAGGCAGGTCAAACGCAGCTCAATCGCTGGGTCTATGGCGGCGTTGGGGCTGGCATTGTGGGCAGTGTGCTGATCGGGTTGTTTTTGGGGATGGGGATACGGCAGCTGCAATACGTGTTGCCCCAGCTTGAGGGGATAATCAAACCGTTGCTAGAGACCTTGTTTTGCAGCGTTGCCATTATTATGTTGAGCTGGATGCTGATTTGGATGACCCAGCAGGCTCGCTCGCTCAAGGGAGAAATTGAAGGGGCGATTCAATCGACCTTGACAGATAACGAGAGCGCGGGCTGGAGCATTTTTAGCCTGATCTGTATTGCAGTCTTACGAGAGGGGTTTGAGACGGTTTTATTTTTGTTTACCAATCTGCAAAGCAGCACGGTGGCGATGGGCGGTGCGATCGCAGGTCTCATCGGTGCGACCCTCATCGGTGTTGCCCTGTTTAAATGGGGTATTCGCATCAACCTACAGCGGTTTTTCCAGGTGATGGGGGTGCTGTTGCTATTGATTGTGGCGGGGTTAGTGGTCTCTGTGTGCAAAAATCTGGATGCGGCTTTTGCAGCTATTAGTCAACTGGGAGAGCTAGACCTTTGCCTGGGCGGCGGGTCTTGTGTGCTGGGCCCGCAGGTGTGGGATGCTAGCCAGCTGCTGCCAGACAAAGGATTTCCTGGGGTGTTGTTCAAAGTACTATTAGGGTATCGCGATCGCATTTACCTTGGGCAGCTGATCGCCTACACGGCTTTTCTAGCCATTGTCGGCGGTAGCTATTTCCGGATCTTAAACGCCATCGGTCAACCCTTGGCCTCTCAACCTACCCCACAGTCCTGAGGAAGGAATTTTGAGTTCTAAATTTTGAGTTTTAAGGTGCACTGTTCGCTTAAAACTCAAAATTCAAAACTTGCTCAAAGGTTTGTCCTGCAAGATCTAGATTGACTAACTGCCCTCTTGACTCTCACCTTGGTGGGATTGATCCAGGCTAGAGGCATCGGTGGGCTCGGTATGGAGCTCATCGGTCTGAGCTTGCTCCGCCTGGGTCCGGTCAGTCGAGGTCTGCTCACCCTGGGACTCATGCAACAAACGCTCAAAGCGCTCCTTTGACCACCGATCCGTCGCGTAAGAAATTGCGCTAATCTCAGCCAATCGAACTAACCACACCGTTCGCTGGTAAGGCTCATCTGCAATGTCGTCATCTTCAAAGCCTTCTGCAACATCCACGTCCACAACTTCTACGTACTCAGCGTCGAGGTGAATGGGGATTCCGACGAGTCGTGTTCCGGGCATTCTAAACCAAACTTCAGTGCCGGTATGGAGAGCTTCTTCTAATCGCTGATAGAGTCGACTGGGGCGCGAGGCAAGATGCTCAATCTTGTTTGCAGAATGCTGAGTCTGCCGAGCATTGTTTTGCATGCTTCTCTCCTTATTTATTGATGAATGATGCCTTCCACGTAAAATCTGACCAAAAGGGTGCAATTGCTAACAGGGGCGTAACAGATCGATACGCGTGCAAGTCTGTAACAATCGCTGCGGGTCACGGTCGAGTATCTGGCACTGTCTGACGATAAATCACCTCCTCAATAGAAAAACTAAGGCTTTCAGCTTTCATGGTAGTGTACACCACCATAGCAAATTTGGCGGCTGACCTGGGGCAATCAACTCAGGCCCACGGAGCAAATAGCGTTAATTTTATGCAACTTTAAGGCACGTCAACAAAACGACGCAAACAGTTATGGCATTACGTTCAGATAATTAACTGGGCTTTACCCGCATCAGCAACTGCCCAAATTCTACTGGTTCAGCATTTTCTACCAAAATTTCCACAATTTCGCCGGTAACCTCTGCTTCCAGTTCGTTCATTAGCTTCATCGCTTCGATGATACAGATGGTCTGGCCGGTTTGAATGCGATCACCCGTGTTAACAAAGGGCGGCTCATCTGGAGCTGGAGACCGATAAAACGTGCCCACCATCGGTGAGGTCACCTCTATTAAGTTAGGGTCAACGGCAACCACCGGAGGTGCAGCAGGTGTCGCTATTGAGGGAGAGGCAGCGCTAGGGGCTGGGGCTACCGGTGGCAAAGCGACTGCAGGCTGTGCAGCCGCCTCGGCTGCTGCGAGGACAGGGGCCAGTGCAGAATACTTTCGTAACGTCAGCTCAAACTCAGGGTTTTTGAGGGTCAACTCAGCAATGTCAGTTTGATTAAGCGCGGCGACTAACTCGCGGAGTTCTTTAAAATCTAAATCCACCTATTTCAAACTCCATGAATACAGCTAGTAAGGGCTAGCCAGCAAAGTGCAAGCAACAATCTATCAAGGATTATCTACTCACGCCCTAAGTAGCTATCGTTTCGAGTGTCAATCTTAATCTTTTCGCCGATTGAGATAAACAGGGGCACCATCACCTGAGCACCGGTTTCTAAAATTGCTGGCTTGGTGCCCCCGGTCGCCGTGTCGCCCTTGACGCCTGGGTCGGTTTCAGTAATCTCAAGCACGACTGAGTTAGGCAGCTCTACCTCCAGCACCTGACCATTCCAACGCAGGACAGTGACTTCCATTTCTTCTTTGAGATACTTGACCCGACTGCCGATTTGGTCTGCCGTCAGGCGGGCCTCTTCGTAGGTTTCCATATCCATAAAGACATATTGATCGGCTTCTCGATAGGTGTGCTGCATGACACTTTTCTCGAGGTTAGCCTGGGGAACCGTTTCACCGGCTCGAAAGGTGCGCTCAACGGTATTCCCCGTTTGGGCATTTTTGAGCTTAGTCCGAACAAAAGCAGCGCCCTTACCGGGTTTTACATGCAGAAACTCAACTACTCGCCAAACAGAGCCGTCAAGCTCAATGCTGGTGCCGGTGCGAAAATCGTTACTAGAAATCATGGTGCTGGCTAACGTGATTTAAAGCAGTCGGCAATCATTGTACCGCTCGGCGGGAATTTACCCATAAGGATTGCGCTGGAGAGGACCCACACTATGGCAAGATCAGAAGAGTTCTTTACTATACACTCCCCTAAACTCCTGCTATGGCACTCCTCAAAAGCAGCTTCAAAACCCTGCTGATCAGTTTGTTCGGCGTGGGGCTCAGTCTTTTGCTCAGCGCCCACCCCCACCTGGCAACTGCTCAGGCGGCTTCGCTATCTAGTTTGACTGGGTCTAGCTGGGCTGGGTTGCCAGTTGCCTATCTGCCGCCCGGTAATGCAATTACTGATGGGCAAGCTTTACTGCGCTATGCCCTACCCATTGATTCTGACGAAATCAGAGCAGTTCAGGGTGATTTGGAAGGACTCTCTCAATGGCTTCGTAGCAAACGGTGGGGCCCTATCAAGCGAGATGTTAAAAAGGTGGCGCGGATTCTCGATCGCAAGGCAGACAAGATCATAGCAGCCGTACCCGACGGCAATCAGGCAGCGGCTAAGACCCTCTTGGCACAGATGACCGCTGAAATTGAACCCCTGCTAATGGCGATTGATGCCAAGGATAAAGAAGGCGTTTGGAATCAACGCGGGCGGCTGCTTGAGCAAGTCACCACCATTGAGGAACTCATGGTCAAAGGGTTTCCCTATGAGGTGCCTGATGAGTACAGTGACTTGCCCCAGCTGAAAGGACGGGCCGACATTGAGGTGACCACCAGCCAGGGCCCTGTCAAAGTGGTGGTAGATGGGTTTAGTGCGCCGGTGACGGCGGGTAATTTTGTCGATTTGGTCAAGCGCGGTTTTTATGACGGTCTGCCGTTCATTCGAGCCGAGGAGTTTTATGTATTGCAAACCGGTGATCCCAAAGGCGCTGACGAGGGATTTATTGATCCCAAAACCAAGCAATATCGAGCATTGCCGTTAGAAATCTTGGTCAAAGGCGACGACAAGCCCGTCTATGGAGAAACCCTGGAAGCCCTGGGACGCTTTATGGAAGATCCGGTGCTGCCCTTTTCTGCCTTTGGCACAGTCGCCATGGCCCGCCCTGAAGAAGACCCTAACGGGGGCTCCTCTCAGTTTTTCTTCTTTTTGTTTGAGCCTGAACTCACCCCGGCTGGGCTAAATCTTTTAGATGGTCGCTACTCGGTCTTTGGTTACGTGGTCGAGGGCAAAGACGTGCTTAGAAAGCTGGGACAAGGGGACTATGTCAAGTCAGCAAACGTCATCTCTGGGCTCGAAAATCTGGTCATGCCCTAGCAATTGCCTTGAAGCCTAACCCAGGTGTTGATCAGTCTCTGGCTGAGCTAGGTGAGCTGGCGGTGCTGGCTCGCCTGCGGGCATTTTGTGCGTCTGCGGTGGGAGATGATGCTTATGTGCAGCGGCTGCCATCGGAGAAGTCTCTGGTGGTCACCACCGATGTCTTGGTGGATGGAGTCCATTTTAGCGATCGCACCATGCCGCCCCACGCCCTGGGCTGGCGCGCCGCCGCTGCAAATCTGTCGGATCTAGCCGCGATGGGGGCCACCCCTCTAGGGATTACGGTAGCAGCAGCGCTGCCCCCTGACACCCAATGGCATTGGCTTGAAAAGGTTTACCAAGGGATGCTGGCTTGTCTGAGGCAATATGGGGGTGAGATTTTAGGGGGCGATCTGGCTCGGTCGGCGGTGCGCAGTTTGGCGATTACGGCCCTGGGTACAGTACCCCCCAGCACCGCAATTTATCGTCACACGGCCCAGCTCGAGCAGACGATTATGGTCACCGGGCGGCATGGCGCAGCTCGGGCTGGGCTAGCCTTGCTACTGGGCGAGCTAGACTCCCAAAGCCTGGATGCTGACCTCTGTCAGGATTGGATTGCAGCCCATCAGTATCCGGTGCCAAGGTTGGATGCAATCGCACAGCTAAGGGTGCTCACTCAAGCTAAAGGCTCTAAATTGGCTCAGGTTGCTGGCATGGACAGTAGCGATGGGTTAGCGAATGCGGTGATGCAGCTGTGTCGGGCTAGTGGGGTCGGGGCTAAGCTGGTGCGCTCTAAGTTGCCGATGCCATTTGGGCTCAGCCAGATTGTAGGTCAGGCTCAGGCTGAGGATTGGACCCTGTATGGGGGCGAAGATTTTGAATTGGTTATGTGTCTGCCCCCCCGGATGGCTGAGGCACTGGTGGCTCGATTGGGCGGCAGCAGCGCCGTGATTGGTCAGACAACGGCAGCACCCGAGGTATTGCTGGTAGAAGATTTGGCAACCGGTGAGGGGACCCCCCTAGACGCCGCCCGGGAGTTCAAACATTTTTAATAAAGCTTCCACGCTTTCATCGCATACCCATACTGACAATCATCCGGGTGCAATATTTCGGCCAAAATCTCGAGGGAGTCCACCAGGCGAGGACCGGGTCGATTGAAATATTGATTGCCGTCGGTGAGATAAATGCGGCAATTTTGGACGGCCTGAAGCTGGGACCAAAACTTTGACCATTGGGGGTGTTGCTCAAGCTGGGCGACGGCCTGGCGGGTTTGCACCAAGTCATACCCGCAGGCCATCACAATCAGCAAATCTGGATCGGCGGCGACCAAGTCTGGCCAGCTGAGCCAGGGGGAATGCTGGCCGACTTTTGCAAACAGGGGGTGCCCCCCGGCTAAGGTCACCAGTTCGGGGACCCAGTTACCCGCCATCATCAGGGGATCGGTCCACTCGATGCAGGCGACGGTCTGCTGGGGCATACGGGTCTGGATCTGCTGGCTGCAGCGTTGTAAACGCCCCTGTAAATGCGCGATCACTTTCTGGGCGCGGGCTTGACCCCGGTGGGGATCGATTGCGATCGCAACTTGCCGAATGTCATCCCAAATATCGGCCAATACCTTTGGCTGCAGCGAAATCACCTTAGGATGGAAGCCCGTCAGGGTGGCTACTGCCTTTTCCACTTCATCCAGACTGGCGGCGCAGACTTCGCATTGGGCCTGGGTAATGATGTGGGTGGGTTGTAGGGTTTGCAAAACCTCGGCGTTGACTTGATAAACGCTCAGAGCCGACTGGAGTAGCTCGCTCACCCGATCATGGATTTCACGACTGCTGCCCTTGGGGTTAAATCGCGGCGCGGTGCAAATGGGCAGGGCTTCGACCGAGGTCGGAAAGTCACACTCATGGGAGCGTCCCACCAGAGCTGCTCCCCAACCCAGGGCATGGACGATTTCAGTTGCACTGGGAATTAGGGAAACGATTCTCAACGGAGGATCTTGACGAGAAACTTGAACCATGAGTAGAGCTGCTTTGGGTCCGAATGCGCTTGGCTAAATTATTCTGACTTATCCAGTGTATCGGTACCTTCTGTCTACAGGCGTAGCGAGTCTAGTGCAGGATGAATTTTAGAGTTCTCAATGAAAGCCAGGGAGATTGGGGCAATGGGGCAGATAGGGTAATTAGGGGCACACTAACAGCGCTCACTTACTCGCCATCACACCTATGACCCTGGGGCCTATACCTGTGCCAACCGATGCTTTGCCCGTGCAGATTGAAGGCAATAGCCAACCTCTGGGCATCAAATCGGTCCTCGGCGATCTCACCACGTTTCGCTTTGAGGTTGAGGCAAGTTGTGTCCTCAATGACCTGGTCAGCCGGTTTCTAGCCTTTCCCCAGTTGCCAGGGGTGATTGTTCGCAGCTCAGATCAATATCTGGGAATGATTTCGCGGCAGCAGTTTTTAGAGCAACATCTGATCGATCCGTCTCAATTGTTGAGTCAACTGTTGTCTCCGCTAACGACAGCACATCTGAGCTTGATGCTCTCGCCTCAAACCCCCATACTCACCGCAGCCCAGCAGGCATTGAGGCGTTCAATCGCACTGCAGTCAGAGCCCATCGTCATAGAGGACAACGGCGGCTATCACTTACTCAATGCAGCTGAGCTGAACATTGCCTATTGGCAAATTCGGGGGATTGAAACCCAGGTGCGCTATGAGCGGCTGCAGATGCAGATGCTGCAAAGTGACAAAATGGCCGATTTGGGTCGCCTCGTGGATGGAGTTGCCCATGAAATTTTAGACCCGGTCAGTTTTATCTGGGGCAATCTATCCCATGTGGCTAACTATTCTCAGCAATTGTTGGATTTACTCAACGTCTACGAAAGGGAACTGCCCCAAGGTTCCGCCGAACTTAACCAGCTGCGCGAAGATATCGAAGTTGATTACCTCTGCCAGGATTTACCCGCGGCGATTCAAAGTATTCGGGGTGGCTCCAATCGGCTCAGGCAGCTGGCGGTGAGTTTGCAAAACTTTTGCCACATTGATGAGGTTTATCCTAAACCGGCCAATCTGCATAATCTGCTCAATAGCATCCTTGTGTTGTTGCAAAGTCGCCTCACCACCCACATCGAAGTGGTGCGAGACTACGACGCGTTACCCCCGATCCCTTGCTTCGCTGGGCAGCTAGGGCAGGTATTTATGAATATTTTGGTCAATGTCATTGATGTCTTGCTTACCCAGACTGTTCAGCAAGATATTGTCCAAGACTTTGGGGAGTGTCCAACCCCCAAAATACCGCCTAAAATCACCATCACCACCCGAGTGGGAGCCCTCCCCAGCTATCTCAGTCAGTCGGCCTCACAGTCACGCTGGGTTTCGATCATGATTAAAGATAATGGCCCCGGTCTGCCTCCCGAAGCAGAGACGGAAATTTTTACTGCCCTGTCTGCCGAGCTGCGGATCTTAAAAGAAACCAGCCTGACCCTGAGCTACAGCATTGTGACGGCAAAACATGGCGGGCATTTTTTAGTGCGATCGCAGCGCTTTAACCAACCCGATTGCCGCACAGAAAAGGGGACGGAGTTTGAAATATTACTACCGCTGAGCTTAGAAAATTAAAAAATAAAAGCAGAAAGCTATCAAAGATTTGAAAGACCTTTTGCAACGCCATCTTTAACTTTTAACCTCCCCCCGGCGCTGGCACGATAATATAACCCTCTTCCAAATCGCCCAACACCCAGTTGCGTTCTCGACCCCAATACCACCAGTGGGCTGCTGCGTAGGCGCAGATTAGGCTATCTAGCTGATCTTCCACCGCTTTTAAGGCCGCCCCCCGTTCAGGAATCTCAGGCAGCTCGGCGGCCTTGATCTGTAGCTTCGGAGTGTGCTGGGGCAGATGTTTTAAGATCAGCGATCGCAATCGGCCCAATTCAACGCGACGCTCTGCCAGTCGACCTTTCTTATATTTCAAAATGCGTGACAGCTGAAATAAATGCACCATGGCCGGATGGGGGAAGACCTCTACCTGGTAGCGCCCTGGCCGCTGCGGGACCAGCGTGGGGGCATGGTTAAAGCCTCTTGCAATCAGCGCCTGATTAAAGCTCAGGAGTAAAGGGGCGAAGGGGCGAGATAAATTGGCTGGATAACAGCCTGCATGATACTTGCCAAAATAGCGATGGGCCAGACGATCGGGCAAACGCATGCCGGTTGAGTTGGGGATCAGAGTGGGGGCATCTATGGCCACCATCGCTGGTATATTGGGCGGTGCTTGCTGGTCGAGCCAGGCTAAGACATCGGGGTGGGTAGGTTGGCGATTGAGGTTGACTAAGGTTAACCCTGTCGGCCCTCCGTGTAGACTGCACAATCCAGTGGGGCCTGTCTGCCACCCGAGATCTATGCCGATAAAGGTCATGCCCACCAGCGTCATGGCAAGGACTGCGCAGACTCAGCAGGTAGAGGTATGAACTTTTTAAGGAATCGTATCGTCACCTTACACAGTGAAATGAGACAGGCAAAAGAAACCTTTACTTAGCCTTGTCACTTTTAGGCCAAAGATTGTTAACGCCTTTATTTTAGCCTCAGAAAAATCTAATTAAATGATTGCAGTGTGTTTCTCCTGATTGCTGCCGACAGTGCTTCATCTGTTTTGGACGGTCTTGATCGATCAGCTATGCGTAAGTTACCACTTTTATTTTTGATTTGTACTGTGCTTAGCAGCTGTGGCGTTGGCAATCAGGTCGATGGCGGTTGGACCTATGACTTGCCAGAGGATGGCTTTGAGTCCCTAGACGCAGACAAATCTCCAGACACAGACGAGCCTCTAGACACAGAGGAGTCTCTAAATCCAGAGGATGTTGATACGCTTGATATCGCTGAGGACGAGGCAATCCTGAGCGGTGAGACGATTGAGACCCAGCTGGATTTACCCCAACGGGGGCCTCGCCCAGCCATCCCATCGCTGGGTCAACAGCCCGCCCCCGATAGTTTTGAGGGCACTGGTCGAGCTCACCATCGCTCAATCGAGTCACCGATTGAGTCTCCGGCTGAGCCGGTTGAGCCCGACGCCACTGAGGCGGAGTTATCCCCCATCGAGCTGTGGCCTAGCTTTGGCACCCACCAAGGCAACCCAACGCCATCAGATACCCCGTTAGACGACATCAGCGAGTTTAGCAAACCTGAGCCGAATGCAACGCGCTCGAGCGAATCCTAGGCAGATGAGATTTGTGCGGGTATAGCCCCATCAGCGCATCCTAAACTCAACGCTTTGCTGTTGGAGTACCAGATCAAACGATTTATAAAAGTCATTGCCCAGCAGGCCGATCTCTACTGAGTCGCCGATCCCAACGGGCAAATTTTGCTGGGTAATGCCAGCGACACTGATGCTGTCAACTCGCCCAACATCAAAAACGGCCCGCTGATTACTCGCGGTGTTGGCGTTGATTTGGCCTTCGGTGACTACGCCAAGTTCATTTGCCATGGTGCGGGTGATCAGGGTATGGCTAGCCCCGGTGTCCAAAATCATGGGATAGCGCTGCCCCCCGTTAAAGGTGACTTCAATCACTGGGGTACCCCCCTGTCGACGTAAAATCGGGACGCGAAAGCGATCGTCAGAGGCCCGCACCGGGGCAGAAACTTGGCCAGCCGGGGCAGGGGGGCGCACTGGCGTGGCAATTGGGCGCAGCGGCGGCGGGTTTTTGAGCTGCTCTAAACGCTGCTGAGCATAGTTAAAATTGCGTTGATATTCGGGCAGCTTGGCCTGGGCGGTGGCGTAATTAGCATCTCCCTGGGGCACGGTTTTGAGGGTGGTGATGGCCTGCTGCCAGCGGCTTGCCACTAATTGCCAATCGTCTGCAGATTGGGCGGATTGCCCCAGCACAAAAGCGCTTGAGGCTAGCTGGATGCCATCAGCATAGGCCGGTGCTGGCTGCGGAGACCGATTGACGTCTTCTAGCTCTGCTTGGGGGCTTGAGCTACTAGCCGGGGCAGCCGCCGTTGCCTCTGAAATTGACTCTGGAGGGCGCGGTCTGACCATCTCTGAAAGACTACAGGCGCTGAGGAGGCTGCTGACCCACAGCAGGCTAATCATGAATGCCCGCCCCCTCTTGAACCCCGCAAGATTAAGTCCAGCGGAGCCAACTTTAGCAGAAATATTGCACAAACTCCGAACCATGACGTTTAATGTCAATGTGTTTAAGCTATCAATGTATTTAAACTGTCAGTAAGTAGGTAAACAAAATTATTGCCAGTATTATTTTCTCTCAAGGATTCTCCCACCCCCCTTAGCTCTAGCGAAGCGGCAGGCTTTGCCTGCGGAGGTTGTACAGCCGGGGGATCTCCCGAGACGGTGAAACAGTAATTATTTCTGCTTAGCTACTTATTTAAGGTGTCAGTATTTAAAGTTAATTTTAGCGCTTCAGCCTGACTGCCTTCATTGTTTCGAATGTTCTGGCCCAATTTTCTGGTAAGACTATGGTTTCTGCCTCAACCCAACCTGCTCTTTTAGTTTTAGCCGATGGCTCTGTTTATCGAGGTCAGTCGTTTGGCGCATCGGGCACCGCCATTGGCGAAGTGGTCTTTAATACCGGGATGACTGGCTACCAAGAGGTTTTGACCGATCCCAGCTACTGCGGTCAGATGGTGACCTTCACGTATCCAGAACTGGGCAATACAGGGGTCAACCCAGGCGATGAAGAGTCGCAAAGGCCCCAGGTGAGGGGTGCGATCGCAAAAAATATCTGCCATCGACCCAGTAATTGGCGTTCGACCCAGTCTTTATCTGACTACCTGAGCCAGCATGGTATTCCTGGTATCTATGGCATTGATACACGGGCGTTGACTCGCAAGATCCGCACCGTTGGGGCGATGAATGGAGCCATCTCTAGCGAAATCCTCAACCCTGATGACCTGCTCCAAACGGTGCAAGCGGCCCCCAGTATGGAGGGTCTCAATCTGGTCAAAGACGTCACCACCGATACGATTTACGAATGGCAAGGGGGCACTGACAGCCTCTGGGACTTTGGCCCCGATGCCGACGTGGCTGAGGCCCCATTCACGGTGGTGGCCATTGACTTTGGCATCAAGCGAAACATTTTGCGTCGCCTAGCCCGCTACGGCTGTCGTGTGATTGTGGTGCCAGTAGACACTTCACTGGAGACGATTTTAAGCTATCAGCCCGACGGCATTTTCCTCTCCAACGGACCGGGGGACCCCGCCGCCGTCGAAGCAGGCCCCAAACTTGTACAGGCGCTGCTAGAGCACTCGCTACCCACCTTTGGCATTTGTATGGGGCATCAGATATTAGGCCTATCCCTGGGGGCCAAGACCTTTAAGCTGAGGTTTGGTCACCGGGGGCTTAACCAGCCCTGTGGCCTGAGCCAGCAGGTCGAGATCACCAGTCAAAATCATGGGTTTGCCCTGGATGCTGACTCTGTCACCGACACCGAGGTCGAGATCACCCATCTCAACCTCAACGATCGCACCGTGGCTGGCATTCGCCATGCCACCCTGCCGCTGTTTTCGGTGCAATATCATCCAGAGGCCAGCCCAGGCCCCCACGATGCCGACTATTTATTTGCCCAATTTGTGCAGATCATGGATGGCCATCGTAGGACTAAAGAAGGGTAGAATAAGCCCACTTCGAAGGTCTTTTCGAAGGTTCACATTTGAAAAAATTGGGTAGTTTAATAGGGACCGATTTTTTCCTTGCAGTCCGTGATATCCTGACCTAAAATTAATCGTCAGATTTATCCTTATCTAAAGCCCTATAGGGAGGTCATTATCGCTGAACCACTCACCCTAACCGTAAGTTTAAGAGGCACACGGGAAGTTAGGGGAAAATGTCAAATTTTTCGCCTCACAGGTCTGCTAGATGCATTTTCTGAGCCTACCTTTCGCAAAGTGCTCAATCGATACATTGAAGAAGGCCCAACCCATATTATTTTAGACCTATCGGCCATCGACTTTGTTGATAGCTCCGGTTTAGGTGCCTTGGTGCAGCTGGTCAAAAAGGCTAAGGGTGAGAGTGGTAGCGTTCAAGTAGTTACCAATCCTCGGGTGACCCAAACTGTCAAACTGGTTCGTCTTGAGCAATTTTTGTCTCTGCAACCCAACGTAGACACCGCCGTAGACAGCCTTAAGGATGTCTAACTCTGCTTTGATGTGAGTGATTTTGAATCCGAGGGTCAGTCAAAGGCTAATGCTGGTTTGGGGCTTAATCTGAATTCAGGTCTTGATCCCGTACAGCAATTTGCGCATCAGGTCGTTGGCTCTACCCTGCAAGTCCAATCATTACAAATCAAATCACTATCGCCGATTGCCTTGGCGTATGTTGGGGATGCCGTCTATGAACTCTACATTCGGACTCACCTTCTATGGCCCCCCCAACGCCCTCAGGCTTATCACGACGCCGTGGTCACCCAGGTGCGAGCTGAGCAGCAAGCGACCTCCCTAGAGAGGCTACAGCCCCATCTCAGTGAAATAGAGCAAGACATCGTTCGCAAGGGGCGCAACGCTGTCCCAAAGCGCCAGCGTCGCGTCAAGGCAGATACTTACCAGCGGGCAACGAGCTTTGAGACTTTGATTGGGTACCTGTA
>JBCCRZ010000065.1:0-15321 GCA_039200855.1 Cyanobacteria bacterium P01_D01_bin.44
AAATTGCGGTTTTCATAAGGTTGCCCTCGTTAGGTGAGTTTGTCGGTATAACCAGAGTTATACCATGCGGATCTGCGATCGCACTTTCCCATAAGCAAATGCGATCGCACCGGGCCTGATCCATAGGCGGGTGCGATCGCAGTTTTATCTCTAGCGCTGTGTTTAAAATTCCAATAAGATGCCGACTGAAGTGAAATCTATAAAGCAATTTTTGGCTTCATAAAAATAAAGAGAGTTATAAAATGCTTTATATAATTGAGTTATAGGAATTAAACTAGGTTGGGTAAGAGTGAAATAATAAATGCAATATCTGGAAAGCCATCCATGGATTACGTTTAATCTAGACCTGACACAGGCTGACTATCGCTTTTGGATGAGTCTGGGTGAAATCCAATCAAAGTGTAAGCATATTTCAGGCGCACCTCTTCTGCCAGAAGTGGCAGAGCACTTGTATCAAATATTTTTAGCTAAGGGGGTCTTAGCGACCACAGCAATCGAGGGTAATACGCTTTCAGAAGAAGAGGTGCTGAGGCGTATCAATGGTCAGCGCGATCTTCCGCAATCGAAAGAATATTTAGGTCAAGAAGTAGACAACATTATTAAAGCCTGTAATGAAATTGGCCATCGTGTTTTGCAAGGTGAATGTAGCCGTTACTCAGTACAAGATATACAAAATTACAATGCTGCAGTCTTAGATCAGTTGCCTCTCGACGATGAGGTTGTTCCTGGAGAAATCAGAGCTTACTCAGTGGGTGTAGGTAGATATAAGGGAGCTCCTGCCGAGGATTGTGAATATCTTTTAGAAAAATTATGTAGTTGGCTCAATGACGAATTTCGGGCTCCTGATGCTAATTTCGAGATCGCTTTTGGTGTTTTGAAAGCAGTGATAATTCATGTCTATTTAGCTTGGATACACCCGTTCGGTGATGGTAACGGCAGAACTGCAAGACTTCTAGAATTTCAAACTTTACTTAGCGTAGGCGTTCCAGCAACTGCCGCTCATTTGCTCAGCAATCACTATAACCAAACCAGAGCTGAGTATTATCGGCAGCTTGATGCAACGAGTAAATCGAACAATGGCCTTATGTCTTTTATTCTTTATGCGCTTCAAGGTTTCTTAGACGGTTTGGCAGAGCAAATCACTATGATTCGTAGCCAACAGCTTTATGTCCATTGGATTAACTATGTTCATAAATCTTTTGGTAAAAAGCCGACCGCTACAGATAGACGCCGTCGGGATCTTGTTTTAGCCCTTTCGTCTCAACAGGAACCTGTCCCGACCGGTGATATTCGCTATGTCTCTCCTGAGATTGCTGAAGCGTATGCCCAAAAGACTGACCGTACTGTCAAAGGAGATCTCAAAAAACTAGTAGATATGGGGCTTATTTTAAGAACTCCGAACGGAAATATTGTAAATCGTCAGCTCATGGTGGCCTTCTTACCACCAACACGTTACAGCGATTAAGAATCGGCTAACTTCGATTTCACCAACGCCTGTACCTTCGCTCCATCCGCTTTGCCTTTCAATTCTTTCATTGCAGGCCCCATCACTTTGCCCATATCTTTGGGGCCACTGGCACCTGTCTTAGCGATCAGACCATCGATAATTTCTTCCACTTCTGTATCTGAGAGCTGAGCGGGTAAGTACTCTTCAAGGATGGTGAGTTCTTGGGCTTCTTTGTCGGCCAGCTCGTCACGGCCTGCTTTTTTATACTGCTCGATCGAGTCTCGCCGCTGCTTAGCCAGCTGGGTGAGGATCGCTAACTCCTGCTCTTCGGTCAGTTCGTCCTGACCTTTGGCCCGCACCTCGCTTTCTTTTTCAAGAATGAGTTTCTTGATGCCGCGCACCGTCTCAAGCCGAATTTTATCCTTGGCTTTCATCGCGGTTTTGATTTCTGCGCTGATGCGGTCTTTGAGGCTCATTGTGTAAGGAGGGTTAGGGTTGGGGTTTAAGGTATGGGAAAAGTGATGGGTAGTGGGTAGTGGGTCACGAGCAAGAGATGAGGAAGATGGGGAGGATAAGGAAGGTAGAGCGTAAGACCAGAAAATCCGTCTTCCTTCCCCATCTCCCCCACCCTCCCCATCTCTCCTATCTAAATCTCTACCTCAATATTCCGGTACCGAAGGGTCTACTTCCCGGCTCCAGGCGAGAATCCCGCCTTTCACATTGGTGCCTTCAATCCCGGCGGCTTTGAGGATGCCGAGGGCTTTGGCTGAGCGTCCGCCCATCTTGCAGTGGGCGATCAGCTTATGGCCATTGAGCAGGTCGCGTACTTTCTCAACGCCCGCGCCGTTCTCAATATCCGGCAATGGGATCAAAACTGAGCCTGGAATCTTCGCAATCTCATACTCATTGGGGTTGCGCACATCCAGCAGCAAATAGTCATCTGCACCGCTATCAATAACAGACTTGAGGTCTTGCACTGTCATTTCCTGCATGGCGGCTTTCTGCTCAGCTTCGGCAGCTGCAGCCTGGGGAATCCCACAGAATTCTTCATAGTCGATCAGCGCCTCGATCACAGGCCGCACAGGGTTGGGACGCAGCTTTAGTTCACGGAAAGACATATCCAGTGAGTTGTAGAGCAACAGACGACCGCTTAGCGTTGTACCTTCACCCAGGATGATCTTGATTGCTTCAGTCGCTTGGATAACCCCAATCATGCCGGGCAAAATGCCTAACACGCCGCCCTCTGCACAGGAGGGAACCAGTCCCGGCGGTGGGGGCTCGGGATACAGGTCGCGGTAGTTAGGACCCCCCTCATAGTTAAAGACGGTGGCTTGTCCCTCAAACCGGAAGATAGAGCCGTAGACATTGGGCTTATCGAGCAGCACACAGGCGTCGTTCACCAGATACCGGGTGGGGAAGTTATCGGTGCCGTCGATGATGATGTCGTAGGGTTTAAAGATATCCAGAGCGTTCTCAGAACTGAGCCGGGTCTCATAGAGATCAACCTGGCAGTGGGGGTTAATCTCTAGAATCCGGTTTTTGGCTGACTCAATTTTGGGCTTGCCGACCCACGAGGTGCCGTGGATAATCTGGCGCTGCAAGTTGGAATAGTCAACGACGTCAAAATCGACGATGCCAATGCGCCCTACTCCAGCCGCCGCCAGGTAGAGGATCAACGGAGAGCCTAAGCCGCCAGTCCCCACACAGAGAATGCTGGCCGCTTTGAGTTTTTTCTGACCATCCACGCCCACTTCAGGCAAAATCAGGTGCCTGGAGTAACGTTCATAGTCTTCTTTCGTCAGTTGGATATCATCCAGGTTTGGATTCAGCATGGTAATCGAATGGGTGATTAATTAAAAAAACACTTAGGGGCAAAGGTTTCCTCGCCCTTATCTCCAAAAAAATCAAGACGACACGAGGTACATTCGATCCGTTGCCGCCGAAGCCGGGGTAATCTTCATGGGTTCAGGCTGAAACTGTTGAACGGCATCAAGCTGCCAACTCTGGATATCTATGGCAGCTCCGTTTTGCACAGACATAATAATGTAGGAATATTCAGACCAGGCTAAGGTTCGATCGCACTCCGATGGCACTGCCCCATGATCGGGGTGAGAATGATAAATCCCAATAACGTCGAGGTGCAGCGCCCGTGCTTCTCGCTGCACTGTCAATAGGTCTTGGGGATCAATCCAGTAGCGGCTGGTTTGGGTGTGGTCTTTTGAAGTGTCTGATAGGGCCTGAGAGCTCGCAACAAACTCTGCTGCAATGTCAGGAGACCAGGCATTTTTCATCGGTCTGAGTTTTACCAGCGTTTTTTCATGATTGGCGGTATCCAGGTAACCCAACATTAACCCGCAGCACTCGTTGGGATACGTGCGCTCGGCATGGGCCTGCATCTGTTTAATGTGAGTTGAGGTTAGGGTTAATGACACCGCGCGCTGACTGATATGGCTCGACCAGATTTACTATTGTAGGGCATCAATTAAGCCATCTACTATCTTATCCATGGCAACTGACCGAGAGGCTTTAAACAGCAGGCAATCTCCGGGTTGTATGAACTTTTCCAAGTAAGCTGCCAAGGTGTTGTGATTCTCAAACTGCTGGTTAGGAATCGTGTCTGCGCCCTGGCTAAGGGCGTTGGCTTCATCGGGATCGGCCAATATCAACAGCTGATCGAGACCTAGTTTTTGAGCGATTTGGCCGACTTGATAGTGCAGCTCGACGGATTTGTGACCCAGTTCTTTCATGGTGCCAAGCACAGCGATATGGCGTTGGCCGGGTTGTTCTGCTAGCAAGCGAAGGGCGGCGACCATCGATTCATACCCGGCGTTGTAGGTTTCATCCAATAGCGTAATGTCGTTGGGGAGCTGCTTTCGCTGGGCGCGACCGGCGGGCATCTCAACCGTGAGGCCGTCTTTGAGAAACTGCCAATCCAGATTCAGGGCTTTTAGGGTTGCGATCGCAGCCAATAAATTCAACGCATTGTGCTGCCCCGGCAGCGGCAGTGGTAAGGTGACCCCTTCTACCACCATGGTTTGGAAATCCGTGATCAGTCCATGAATATCCCCGCCAGTAAGGCCGTAAGTGATCCGGTTGCCCTGCCAGACTCGGCTGGCGGTTTCGATCAGACGTGAATTGTCGTGGTTGAGTACGGCGGTGCTGCCGTCAGGTAGCTCGGCTAATAGCTCGCATTTAGCATCGGCAATTGCCTGCTCTGAGCCAAGTCGGCCAATGTGAGCCGTTCCTACATTGGTAATCACTGCGACATTCGGCTGGGCGATCTGGGTGAGCAGGGCGATTTCTCCAGGGCCCCGCATACCCATTTCAACGACGGCGAACTGGTGATCGGCGGTGAGTCCCAATAGGGTTTTGGGGACGCCGATTTCATTATTGTAGTTGGCTTGGGTTTTGAGTACGCTGCCGTGGTGCGTCAGGGTAGCGGCAATCAGTTCTTTGGTGGTGGTTTTGCCGACTGAGCCAGTAATGGCAATCACGGGTAGCCCGAGCTGCTGCCGCCACCAGCGTCCGATTGCCTGATAAGCGGTCAGGGTATTGCTCACTTCTATGTGGGGCAGATCTGCCTTAAGAACGCCTTTGCGGACGATGGCTGCGATCGCACCTTGCTCAACTGCCCGAGTCACAAAGTCGTGACCGTTAAAATTGCCGCCCTCTAACGCGACAAAGAGTTCGCCGGGCTGTAATGTACGTGTATCTGTATTGACCCCAGTGATCTTTTTTTGGAGTCCGGGAATAGCTTGAGGCGTTGCTGCACCGTCGGTGGCTGCGATCGCCTCAATAATCTGGGACAACGAAGCCTGACATGTCATATAGCACTCCCTCTCTAAAAATCTTGGTCACATCCGCCAGCTTCAGATCAAAAACTCAAGTAGCTGGATGTGTGATCGCACATTTAAGCGCAAACTGACGCCTCTTATTAAACCAAATCTTCAAGCAAATCCAGACGGCTCATGATTTCTACGAGGCTGACTCAAGGACCGATAAAGGGGGTCGAAATTTACTTCGCTGTATTAAATCCGACTAAACTGTGACCGCAAATCTGACTAAAATCATGGCCATCACTCTGAAGCTGCCATTGCGAGTAGTGAACTAAATCACCTTTCCAATGTTCTAACAATGCTAACGTCTGATTTAAACAAGAAAAATTGTTTTTTCTGATGTTGAAATTTGCAAGTTCTGAGGCCTAAAAATGTAAAAGATCAGTATAAATTACAGCATGCTTTGTGCGGATTTTCCGTCTTTGGAGCTGTTAACTAAAGTAGAGCTAACTTCTGAGAGTCCAAAAAGCTTAGGGGATGCATTACTGTCTAGGAAATTAGATCCACCAACCTTTTTAAGCGATGGTAAAGCCTTAGATTATGCTTTATCTAATCTTCAAAAAACGGTATCGGATTTCTCTGAAATGACAGAATTTACTGCGCTATTCTTAAAATACAAGGTTGGTATAAAACCCGGATCGCTACCCATGGTGACGAGTTAGGGGTGGGTTAAGAGTGATATGTTTCTTCACAACCCAGTGCTCACATAAGCCTCGAGAGGCTTTCCCTCAGCCTCATTTATCCCATTCTGTTAGACTTTAAAGTGCTCTGAAGGAGCGAAGCAGGGAGATCGGTGATTACCCAAGTAGATTACAGTAATCGTTTAATCAGTGCTCAAGAGCAGGCGCTCTATGATCACCTGTTAACCTGCGTTGATCAAGAAACGCCGGGCGAGTTGGTTGAGCGTTTTCGGACCCTGTTTATTGAAGGGTCAGGGTATCCAGATTTTGAGGTGACCCGTGCGCTTGATCAGATTGTGGCTGACCGCCAGGTTGAAACCTACTTCCGACACATTCTTAACCGTTGCTGCCACATTTTGATCAACCGTTGGCAGTCTAATCGCCACTATCAGCCTGCTATTACTGAGCTGGTTGCACTATTTGAAAAATTTGAGCAAGAATCCGATTCGACCTCATCGATTCGTGAGTTTACCCGCTCTCGCTCCTCGCGGCGTTTGCGTGAGGTGGTCAGCCAGTTTCCTGAAACTGACCAATATGTCATGCTCAAGCGTTTGGTGCGTGTGATTGAGTCCTCTCGGGGAGGCGGGGCCAGTGCGCAGGTGCCACAGCCCCCGTTGGGTAACCTGATTGGTCGTTACCCTTATCTGTATCAACACTGTCTGCTTAACAAAGAAAGCCCCAAAGATCATCAGCGCCAGGTTCGCCGCATTCAAACCAAGGCCCAGCAACAGTTTGAAGTCGATCTGTCGCACTATGTTACTTTCCGGATGCGCCGTGCTCAAATGCGGCGTAAAGGCTGCTTAGATAGCCGGGAGCACCATTTACGCCCTGCAACCAATCCAACTTTGCTCAGCGATCGCGAGTTGGTAAAGTCGTTACGTCAGTTTTCTGGCAAGGTTGAGCAGGATCATACCTATCAAGACCTGGCAAATCGTTTTGTATCCCAAAGCTGTCAGGCGACGTCCTTTAAGACTTTCAAAGATGACCTGTATGAATATGTCACGGCCAGCATTGATTCTGAGTACGGCAAGCGCAGTTTTAACAATGCGTTCCATCAGCAGCTGACCTCAATTTATCCAGAGAGTCATTCGCAAAAGGTCAATGACTTCTTACTTGTGCGCACCTGCAGTCAGCTGTTCAACTTCTTAGTGGTGGATGCGTCCGCGGGTCGGCAGCACTTTGTCTTTATCGATTTGATCAATAACCTAGGGCCCATTGCGACGACCGGGGTTTTACTCAAAATTTTGTTGCTGTGTCGTAAGGTAAAACCCTATTTAGAGCGTCGATTCTCGATTTTGTTCGACCATTATGAGTCCGCTACCCAAGATACGGTCAATTGGTTGGTGAGGGTACTCGAAAACCTAAACATCGCTCTGAGCCTTAATTTTGGCACCCTGGACTTGTCTTATCTGTCTTTGCAGCCCAATTAGGTTATCAAACTTTAGTGAGCCACCTGTCCAGACAGTATTGTCCAGAGGTGGGTCAAGTGATGGGCTCATTCAACGACAGACAAAGGCCGCATGGTAGCTTGAGCAATTGGGTTAAGGTCGCCTTGTTAATAAAATCCTTTGACAAATAGGAATAAATCTGCTCGCATTGCTGTATAATCTGCACACTTTCTAGGTAGATTTTTTTGCGGCCACTTACAAGAGCGCTGAGCATGACCCAACCAAGTTCTTCCAATCAATTGACTGCAGTTTCTAAAGAACGTCCGTCTCCCGAGTCGTCTCAGCTGGTTGAAAGCTATGCCGAGGACTTGATGGATGAACTCTTTGACGATGTTGATCGCATCCTAGAAGGTGAGTTGCCTCCAGCGACGTCAAACCCGTTCTCATCAGCACAAATCCCTTTTGGCTCGACCCCCCTGGACCTGCCAGCGATGATCGTGCCAGTGGCAGCGGTTGAGTCTACCAAGGCTAGCCAGCCTGACAGCACCGAGGCGAAACCACAGACCAGACGGTGGTATAAAAAGCGACTTCCTCAAATTGCATTGGGGGCTGCCTGCGTTTCTGCCATAATCGCGCTGGGTGTTTGGTTGGCCAAAGAAAATGCCTCTCAGCCACCCACCTCGGCAGTGCAAGTTGAAACGGCTACGGCAGCACCGGCTCCTGTGTCTGAAGAGGGCGCTTTTTTGGACTATCTAAACCGTTCTATCAATATTATTCAGGGTCAGACGTCTGCACAGGCAGATGTGGCTCAGGCGGGCTCTGTGACGCCGGGAAATGGCCTGAATCGCGGCACGCAAACGCCGGTTTCGAGGGGGCCTAATGTCATTGAGCGCGTCTTTGTGCCGGTATTTCAGCCATCTCAACAAACAGCGGTGCAGTCTCTACCGACTTTGCCTGCGCCGGGTGCTGCTGCGCCTGCGACAGCGGGTAATGCGGCACCGCTGCCGACGCTGGCTCCTCAAACGGGGACTCCCCAAGCAACGGCCCCCCAAAGGGGAACGATCCCTAATATTTCACCCGTCAATACCCATGTGCTGGTAGGTGTCCTCGAGTTGGGCGAACGCTCAGCGGCGTTATTTGAAATCAACGGGGCGTCCCAGCGGGTTTATGTGGGCGAGAATATCGGGGCTAGCGGTTGGACAATTGTCTCCATTGCAAATGAGGAAATTGTCGTACGCCGTAACGGTGAGGTACGCTCGGTCTATATTGGTCAGCAATTTTAGAGTTACCCTATGAGCCTTTTTGATGATCTCAGTCGGTTTCTAGAATCTCGACTCGATGAGTTTCTAAAGGCAAATCCACATTTAGAGCTCCAGGCATTAGAGGATCAGCTGCGGGGACAAGAGGAAAGTGCGATCGCACTGCTCGCCGACCTCAGACGTCGTGAAAAGCAGTTAGAAGATGGTATTCTCTCAACTGCCCAAGAGATACAGCGCTGGCATGGCCGTGTTGCTAAGGCCAAAGCTGCCAATCGCTTGGATTTAGTAGAGCCTGCCCAGGAAAGAGAAGCCGCGCTGTTGCGGGAAGGCAATCATCTATGGGGACAAATGCAGGGCGTTAAAGAACGAATTGAGCAAACTAAAACCCTGCAGCAGCGCGTGAAAGCCAAACGGCAAGAGGTCAAAGCTAGTATTGCCAAAGCCGCAGCCACTCGGGCTAGCCAAACCGCTGAAACGACTTGGAGCACAACCGGTTGGAACCAAAGCCCTTACAAACTCCACAATCAACCCCTCGATCCCCTCGAAGAAACCTTTCAACGATGGGAGACAGACGCTGAGCTAGAAGACCTTAAACGGAAAATGGGGAAGTGAATCCGTCCTCTGCTATGGCTATCAGGTTATAGTTACCAGTCGCCTGAGAAAACTTCAACGGGTTGATCCCCTGCATCTACGACCAGGATAGGTAAGTTTTCTTCAGCCTCTAGTCGTTCAAACTGTACGACCTGGACACCAGCATCGCTAGGCTCAACCTCAATGACATACTGACCATCTTGCCAGCGTAGCCCAGTCACCCGATGATACATCAACCAAGCTTCGGCAATTTCTCCAGCATTAATTTGCTCCCCTTCGCTCCCGGAGTAGCACTCGGTCCAAATATCATCTGCAACCGTCCATAGTCCAGAAAAGTTGATTGGGTCAACCCGGGCACTGAGACCATAGGTCGCAAAACTCAGCACACGATGTTGCCAAAAGCTATCGACAAGACTTTTCAGAGGATCATCTTGCAGGGCTCCGTCATATCGAGCATCGGATTGCAATTGCTTAGCTTGTTCCCCCTCAGAGGGGCGCTGCCAATCTGCAATCTCACTGCAGACGGTATAGGTCACGTCTCTCTCTGAGGGGACCTCAGCAGTCTCTGTCTCTGACGCGATGAGAATCGAAGACACAGGTGATGCCGGTTCCATAGCCGTCTGGCTAATAGATGGGCTAGGGCTGGGCTCAACCCGTTGACTACTCGAGGTGACTTGGGGACACCCCACGATACTGGCGATCCCCAGTAGCAATAGCGTGCTTTGCCCAAGCCGGTTAAAATTTTGTGCGCCCATGATGTCTTCCTCTTTACCACTAACTAGACCGAGCCCCCCTAAGCTAAATCTCTACCGCAGGTAGCTCAGCTTTAGGATGGACTTTTATTAAACGATTCCGGTCCTTACAGGATCCGATCAGCCTAATCCTGTAAGTCGAAAATACAGTTCACTATTTACCAGTAACCCTATTGAGTTAATCAATCAGCTGTCGCTGATAGGATCAACCACACGCCTGCTGATTTTTTAAATGCAATCAGCGGAAACATGGCCTGTAAATCTCAACTACAAGAGAATCCCTGGCAATTACTGGGAGTCACTGCTGTGAGATTTGATGGGCATCTAGCGCAACAATCTGAAGCTCTCTCAAGCTAAACGTCTGACCGCATCTAGAAAGCCTTTTGAGCAAAACCCAGGCTTTCGAACGAGATGGAGTTTAGCCTTGGGGATGGTTTCAAAATTCTGCAACAGAGTCTGAAAGTCTTTCCCCTGTGCAACAAGTGCTCCAACCTAACTGCTTTGGCTAGACAATCAGGCAAAAAGCTTGATAACACCGTACCGTCTAAATATGCTGAACGTGCGCTGCTAACAACACGCTCAATAATATTATGGGGGAATCCACTGATCCGTAGAGCTAAGATAGGCCAGTTTGTAAGAAAATTAATAACTGTCCGCCAAGAATTAATGAGTAGATGCGTAAAATCTTACGCATCTATTGGCAGATTGGAATTTCAATTGTAAAAGTGGTGCCCTCTCCCACTTCTGACCAACACTGGAGGCGACCCTGGTGTCTCTCAGAGATGACCTGATGGCTAATAGAGAGCCCCAGTCCCGTCCCTTTGCCAACGGGTTTCGTTGTAAAGAAGGGAGTGAATAGGTGGTCTAGATCTGATTTTGCAATCCCGGGACCGTTATCCATGATTTTGATGCAGATTGAGTCTGTGTGGGCTTCGGTCGAAATCAAAATGGCAGGGTGATGGTCGGGGTTCTGTTCCAGATGCTCGTCTAAGGCGTCAATCGCATTGCTCAAAATATTCATAAATACCTGGTTTAGCTGCCCGACATAGCATTCGACCTCAGGCAAATTGCCGTAATTTAGATCTATCTGAATTGCACATCGATTAGGTCTTGCCTTGATGCGACTTTGTAAGATCATCAGGGTGCTATCGATCCCCTCATGAATATCGACTGCTTTGTAATCGGACTCATCCATCCGAGAAAAATTGCGCAGTGATTTCACTATTTTTTGGATGCGCTCTGCTCCCAGGCGCATTGAGCCCATCAGCTGAGGCCAATCTGTGATCAAAAATTCGATATCAATCTCGTCTGACGCTTCGGCAATGTCGGCAACCGGCTCAGGGTAATGTTGCTGATAGAGTTGGATCAGCCTGAGCACCTCTCGGGTATAGTTTTGAGCGTGATTAAGATTGCCGTAGATAAAGTTGACGGGGTTATTGATCTCATGGGCAACTCCGGCCACCAGCTGACCCAAGCTAGACATTTTTTCTTGCTGCACCAGCTGGGTTTGGGTTTTATACAGCTTTTCCAGTGTGTTTTCTAATTGTTGTGCTTTTTGTCGCAGCGCACGTTCAGACTGCTGTAGTGCAAACTCCGCCTGATAGCGTTTGATCCCCAGGGCAATTTCGCTAGTAGCAAACTCAAATGCTTGGAGGGTTGAGTCATCTAAGGGGTTGCGAGCAAACATTGCAATCACCCCTAGCAGCTGACCGTCGGCGATGAGAGGATGTCCCGCAAAGGCCACTATGCCTTCTCGAGCGGCCCAGGCTTTATCGCCCACACGGGGATCGCTCAGGACATCATTGGTCAGGTGGGGCTGCTGTTCTTCAGCGATCAGCCCAATCTTATATTGACCTACCGGGACTCGGGCATGGTCGCCATCAATGTGGGTATATAGCCCGGCACTGGCCTCAAGCTCGAGCATATTAGTCTCGCCATTCAATGACCAAATCCTTGCAAAGGCGGCCCCTAGATGATCAACAGCCGCCTGGGTACAGCAGGTGAGCATATCGCGTAAATCGTTCGATTGGGTCATGGCTCGATCGATAGACGCACGGAAATCAGCTAGACGAGCCTGCTCTCGAAGTTGGGCTGCGCTCTTGACCCGATCTGTAACATTGGTTAACACCCCTGTCCATACAGTCATGCCGTCAACGAGTCGTTCTGGATAGGCAATCGTATTGGCCCATTCATAGGTGCCATCAGGTTTCTCTAAACGCCCTTCCCACCACCAGGGTTCTAGCCTGTCAGCAGAGCGGCTAATGGAGTGCTCAAAACTCTCTCGCTCGTCGGGATGTACGCTCCAGGGACCTAATTTATTGTCAGCTTCGATTTCTGTTTTGGTCAGGCCGCAAACTTGATAGCACCCTTGACTGGCATAGAGAAAACCGGTTTTGCCATCTGGTTTGAGATAAAACTGGTAGAGCATACAGGGAAGCTGCTCAGAAAACTTGCGGAGCAGGTCCTGGCTATGTTTGAGGGCTTCCGTTCTTTCTTGAACTCGCTGCACCAGGGCGTCATTATGGGCGTGCAGTTGCCCTTCCATGATTTTGCGATCGCTAATGTCAAAAATCACACCGTGTAACCGCAAAGGTCTGCCTGCCTCGTCATACTGAGCTTGCCCCTTTTCGTGAACCCAACGAATCGTCTCGTTGCGATCAATAATCCGATAGTCCAATACGAACGGACGGCGATTTTTGACAGAATGCTCAACGATGGTTTGGATGGCAGTTCTGTCATCTGGATGGATGAGGCTCGCCCAGCTCAGTCGATGCTCTCCTAAAAAGTCACTAGCTGGATACCCCGTCAAGGCCTTGACATAGTCGCTCATAAAATTCATAGTCCAATC
The DNA here is from genome assembly GCA_039200855.1 of Cyanobacteria bacterium P01_D01_bin.44. Classification (GTDB taxonomy): domain Bacteria; phylum Cyanobacteriota; class Cyanobacteriia; order Phormidesmidales; family Phormidesmidaceae; genus SIO4C1. Next base: position 12,802 of record JBCCRZ010000065.1, read on the forward strand.
CACATCGCACTGGCAGGAATACACGAGTCCTGGGATGTAATTTACGACTTCCAATAGAAACGGACTGGCTGAATCCTTCTGGTTGGAAGGAGTCGAGCCAACGAAAGCAGAAATCGCAGAGTCTACCATGACGGGGATCAAAGATATCAGCACACAGCATGGGGCTAATGCCCAACCGCTGCTGATTTAAAATGCCCATTTGTTCGGACAAGGGCACGAATTTTATGATCAAGCCGACATTGACTGCCGCAAAAACTGAAGATAGTGGTTGAGCAGATTGCCGCTGACTATGGGGGTAGTTCCTTGGGGTTGATAGTCGTTGCGCAGAAACTGCTGTCCTTGAGGGGTGAGCCAGACTTCTTTGATCTGTATCTTTTTAATGATGATCATGCCCCGCTGCGCTAAGGCTTGAATCATGGCCTGTCGGTCGGACACAGGGACCTTGCGGCTAATTTGCCCTGGCGTAATGGTTTTCTGGCGACATGACCTGAGCGTCCATAACTCCGAAGGGGTGACTGGCAAACTGGTGGTGTCTAAATTGAGGAGGGTGCGACCAGCGGGTGCGATCGCAAACTGGGCTACCTCGGCGCTGTACTCCACCAGTCCCTGACTGCGTAGACTCATGCAGATGCGATCTCGCTCAGCTGCTTTGGTCTTGGGGTTCGGTTTGAGGGCTGTCAGGGTGCTCCGATAGAGGGGTGCCCCCAGCAACTGCAGCAAAAACTTTAGCTCGACGGGTGTTAGCGTCATGGCCTTTCATCTGTTTTCCAGACCTACTCGGCAACTTTACTGAACTGATTATCGGTGATGCAATTCACACTGGCATAAAAAAAGCTGGTGCTCAGGCACCAGCTTAAAAACATTCCTAACTCAACTACTTCAAACTATGCGAGACGGCGACGACGACGGACAAGGCCGAAGAGGGCCAGGGTTGCGATCGCAGCGGTCGATGCTGGCTCCGGCACATCTTGATCAGGGGCGGTATCCACTAACCCTTTCACCGCAATCACAACGTCGTTGTAGTCGCGATCGCCGCCACCAGTAATGTCTTCAAAACCAATCACCATATACTCACCAGAGCGGTAGGCCGTAATATGTTGAAGGTCATCTGGGTTGAAAGTAATATCGGTGGCTGCATCAGTCCCAAAGACGTCGCCTTGGGGGTTTTGCAAAAAGAAATTTAACCGGGTTTCGCCTTCAAAGGTGCCTAGATTGACACTTTCTCCCAACGCTAGAGGCCCATCACTTTCCTCCAAAATGCTGTAAGGAGACGCCACATCATTCCAGATACTCGTCAGTCCGGAGGTATCATTGGGCGCTGACGGGTCGCGAACTTCGGTGTCATAGAAAAACTTATTTCGGTAGCCCGCCCCCTCATTAATAAAGAAGACCTCAACGGGATCAACGCCAGCTAGCCAGGTTAGCTCATTGAGATCTAAAACTTCTAAATCATCTTCGCCTAGGCCAAATCGCTCTGTGTTGATACCCTCATTAAACCGATTCCAAAGATCGTAGCTAAGGCCCTCTTTATCGCCTAGCTGATCGTTATACTCTTGCTCGCCTGTAATTGTATATGCACTGGCCGTGCTTGCAGATAAAACCATTGCTGCCAAAGCCGTTGTGCAAACAGCAACTGTCTTGAAAAAGCGCATTTTCATAATCCTGTTACCCTGCTTGAAAAATCACCATTACTTCAAAGTCAATGCATCACCATCAAATGGCTCCATAGGCACATTCAACCGAATCTAAACCTAAGAATCGACTGTGTTATTGTGGGTTTTCTCTATAAAGTTTTGATTGGTAAAGCAGTTTTTGTTGATTGATTGCTGTCGAAATATATAGTTTTTAGGTAGGAGAAATACGGAATTTTTAATACAGAGTTTTACTAGGCTTTGAGGCGTTATCAATGCGAGTTTTTGCGGAGCTCATCGACGGAACCCAATGCTGACGCCGCCTATAGTAAAGCGGTTTGGATAGGCCTAAACCTTGTCTGCTTGGGGGAAATTACAGATGATCGAGATCGAAACAAACCCTTTACAATAGAGCAGTCCAGATTTCAGCAGTACTGAAGTCATTTCATCCCATATTTTCCTTAGCCCACGTTTTCTCAGCCTTATGTTTGAAGCCCTCTCTGAACGATTTGAGTCCGCCTGGAAGACCCTGCGCGGTCAGGACAAAATTTCCGAGTCAAATGTTAAGGAGGCGCTTCGGGAAGTGCGGCGAGCCCTGCTAGAGGCAGACGCGAACCTCAACGTCGTCAAAGGTTTTGTTGCAGAAGTGGGCGAAAAGGCTCTAGGTGCTGAGGTCGTAGCTGGAGTACGCCCCGATCAGCAGTTCATCAAGATTGTCTATGACGAACTGGTGGCCGTGATGGGGGATGAAAATGTGCCCCTGGCGAGTGTGGACCCAGGCCCCACGGTGGTGCTGATGGCGGGCCTACAGGGGACAGGTAAAACGACGGCCTCAGCGAAGCTGGCCCTGCATTTACGTAAGCAAAACCGCTCAGCGATGTTAGTCGCT
>JBCCRZ010000066.1:0-15285 GCA_039200855.1 Cyanobacteria bacterium P01_D01_bin.44
AAATACTTATCTGGGTCTTCCAACATCGGAAAATGTGCTGTCTTTGGCATCATCACATATTCAATCTGATCGCTCATCTCCGCCGCCTGTCGCCCCAACTCCGCAGGTGTAATCTTGTCATACTGCCCTGACACCAATAGTGTCGGCACCTTTAGTGAGGCAAACGCCTTGGGCATGGCCACTGTCGCATGTTTGCTTACTGCCGAGCGCATCGTGCCCAGGGCAGTTGCCTCATCAGCCCGCAAAAAGTCGTCCAAAAAGGCTTGCTTTTCGCCATAGGGAATCGACTTATGCAAAAAGCGAGACATAAAGAAATAAGGGGCCAGCGGAATTTTGCCCAACCACGGGGGGCGAAACTTCACCACATAGCCGCCGAAGCGGTAAAAGGCTTCAAAGGCTTTCTGGTCGTACTCAAAGCTGCCGTTGCAGGTCAAAATGGCCTTTTGGATACGCTCAGGGTAGCGTTCTAAAAAATAAAGCCCCACTGAGCCGCCCAGGGAGTGGGCATTCAGGTAAATCTGCTCTAGGGAAAGGGTATCGAGCAGCCCTTTGAGATCTTCGGCAAAGCTCTCCATCGTGCCTAGGTCAGGGTTAGTTGCCATGGCTTCGGCAGACGCTGCCGCTGAACGGCCAAAGCCGCGCATGTCGTACAGCAGGCAGTCAAACCGATGGCTGAGCGCTCGGGCCGTTGATTCCCAATAGCGACCTGAGCCTGCCCAACCGTGCAAAAGCACCATGACCGGCTTATTACCTAACTGCCCTGACTCAGTCATCCATTCGTAGTAATGCTTGACGCCGTTAATGTCGACGTAGGCCATACGCTTAGAGAGACGCTATACCTCTAATTAAGCAGATTCTGGCTTGGGCAAAGAGGAAGGATGCATTAAGAGTTCGGCGGTAGAGCGTTTTTCGACCATCTCACGGGTGATCTGGCAGCGCTTGACGTCTTTGCGCGACGGCAGCTCGTACATCACATCGAGCATGATTTCTTCGATGATGCTGCGCAGGGCGCGGGCACCGGTCTTACGGCGAAAGGCTTCTTTTGCGATCGCGCGAATGGCATCCGGCTTAAACTCCAGCGTCACATTGTCCATGTGCATGAGCTTCTGAAATTGCTTCACCAGCGCATTTTTGGGCTCGGTCAAGATCGCCACCAAGGCTTCTTCGTCCAAAGGCTCAAGCACTGAAATCGCTGGAATCCGACCAATAAATTCAGGAATCATCCCAAATTTGACAATATCGTCCGCCTCTAGATTTTGGAGAATATCGGCGGCGCGCTTATCTCGACTAAACTGCGAGTCACCGGTTGACTGGACGAACCCCATCGACTTTTTACCGATGCGCTGTTCGACGATTTTATCGAGCCCCACAAAGGCTCCACCACAGACGAACAAAATATTGCGTGTGTCGATTTGGATACAGTCCTGATAAGGATGCTTGCGACCCCCCTGGGGGGGCACATTCGCGACAGTGCCTTCCAGCATTTTCAGGAGTGCCTGCTGCACGCCTTCACCGGACACATCTCGCGTAATTGACGGATTTTCGCTCTTGCGGGCAATCTTGTCGATTTCATCGATGTAGATAATCCCACGCTGGGCCTCTTCGACATCTAAATCAGCCACCTGTAGCAGTCGCAGCAAGATGTTTTCCACATCTTCGCCAACGTAGCCAGCCTCGGTCAGGGTGGTGGCATCGGCCACTGCAAAGGGCACGTCTAAGACGGCTGCCAGGGTTTGGGCTAGCAACGTTTTGCCACAGCCCGTTGGCCCAATCAACAAAATATTAGATTTTTGGAGCTCTATATTTTCGTCCCCTTCATCGTCTCCAGACTGCACATAGCTAAGTCGCTTGTAGTGATTATAAACCGCCACAGAGAGCACCTTTTTAGCCTCGCTCTGGCCGATTACGTGCTCATCTAGATAGGCTTTAATTTCACGCGGCTTGGGGATCTGGTTAAGGGCAATCGGAGACGGGTTTTTGCGTCGTCGCTCGGGTTGCTGGTCGCGGCGAGGAACCGGTGGTGAGACGGATGAACTGGAGTCAAATAGCTCCTCGTCTAGGATTTCGTTACACAGATCAACGCATTCATCACAAATGTAGACCCCCGGACCGGCGATGAGCTTGCGCACTTGCTCCTGGGATTTTCCACAAAAGGAACATTTGAGATGGGAGTCGTACTTAGACATGTGAGCCCTAACCTAGCGCAGTTAACTTCGTATCAGTCGCTGCCATCTCCGGTCGAGAAATAACCTGGTCAATGAGACCATAGTCGGCAGCTTCTTGAGCAGACATAAAAAAGTCACGATCGGTATCTGTCTCAATTTTCTCTAGAGGTTGTCCAGTGTGCCCGGCCAGTAACTCGTTAAGACGGCGCTTAAGATATAAAATCTCCCGCGCCTGGATCTCAATATCAACGGCCTGCCCTTGGGCACCCCCTAAAGGTTGGTGAATCATAATCCGAGAGCTGGGCAGTGCCATCCGCTTACCCTTAGCTCCCCCGGACAGCAAAAAAGCCCCCATACTGGCGGCCAAACCGAAACATATCGTAACGACATCAGGCCGAACTTGCTGCATGGTGTCATAAATGGCCATGCCTGCAGTGACCGAGCCCCCAGGGGAATTAATGTAAAGCTGCACATCTTTCTCAGGATCTTCGGCATCGAGATAGAGGAGCTGGGCCACAATCGAGTCAGCCACCATATCATCCACTGGGGTTCCCAAAAAGACGATACGCTCCCGCAGCAAGCGCGAGTAAATATCAAATGCCCGCTCGCCTCGACCTGACTGCTCGACCACCGTCGGTACCACGCTTCGAATGGTAGAGCCCTGAGTCACAGAGCTAACCGATGGGTGCGACGTATTTGACCAGATCCGCTTCGATGAGTTCATAAAGTACTGTTTGCGAGTTGCTCTCATTATGCCCCAGCTGATGGGCAAGGGCTTTCTCAAGCTTAGCGAAAATTAGCCAAAAGCTGTCCTGATTAATATCCAGCCTTAATCTACCCCAGGTTAATGCCTAATGGCCGTTTTTTATAATGATTTCTCAAGCCGACCTGGGTAAATTGGGTTGCCCTAGGGCGATCGTCTATGCCTCTGTCTCAGCTTCAGGCTCATCCGGTTGACTTTCGGCAGATGCCCCATCAGGCGAGGCATCTGCGTCTGCATCTTCGTCCGTTTCTGCATCATCCGGAGTCAGCGTACCCTCCGGGACCAGCTCGATTTCAGAATTTTCTTCAAGCCAGGCTAAAATCTGCTCCTTCAGCAAATCTTCATTCACAACCTGCTGTAGTCGATCAGGGTCAACCTGGGAGGGATCGTCAACCTCTGCCATCATTTCTTTAATCCGAGCCTCGACCGCTGATTCCTCAACTTTGATCGATTCCTGCTTGGCAATTTCCCCCAGGGCCAGGGTCCGGCGTAGCCGTTCAATGGCTTCTGGTCGCGCGTTGTCGCGCATGTTGGAGACCAATTCTTTGGTTAAGAATTTATTGACATCAATGCCCTGGTTGGCCAACTGCATGACCGTTTGGGTGACAATAAAATCAACTTCTCGCTGCACCAGGGTTTTAGGGATTTCGGCTTCTAGATGGATGACAAGCTCATCTAGCAGCGATTTCTCCTTGTTTGCTTTAGTGGCGTCATCCGCTTCTTTTTGATAGCGCTCTTCCAAAGAAGCCTTAAGCTCCTCCAACGTTTCAAACTCGCTCACTTCTTGGGCAAATTCATCATCGAGGTCGGGGAGCTCTTTTTCTTTGAGCTCGTTAAGGGTGATAGTAAAGACAGCGGGCTTACCCGCGAGGGACTCTTGCGGATAGGCTTCTGGGAAAGCCAGCTCAACATCCTTGGTTTCTCCAATTTTCATCCCGACAATGCCTTCGACAAAGCCAGGAATAAAGCGGCCTTCCTTAATCTCGACCTGGAAATCTTCGGCGCTGCCGCCTTCAAATTCTTCGGGGTCCTTGCCTTCTTCAGTCAACTTGCCGACAAAATTGACGACGGCCACATCTTCTTCTTGGGCTGCTCGATCTTCGATCGGAACCAGAGTTGCCATGTTCTCGCGGTACCGCTCAAAGGTCTCATCAATGCGAGTGGCATCATACTTAGACTCTTCTGCTTTTATAGAGAGCCCCTTGTACTTAGCCAAGGTGACCCGAGGAGGCACATCTACCGAAGCAGAAATAGTTAGCTGCTTACCCGGCTCATACTGGTTTACCAGATCTTCAAACGATGAGCGCAACTGGTAGTTTCCGAGGGCTTCGATGGCCTCTTGATCAATCGCTTTGTCAATCGCAGCCTGGACTAAATCCTCGAGAGCAGCAGCCTTGAGACGGGTTGACCCCAGCCGCTGAATCAAAATTTGACGGGGCACTTTGCCGCGGCGAAACCCAGGAATGTTAGCCGTCTGCATGTAGTTTCGTAGTACCTTTTCATAGGCCTGACCAGACAAGTCGGCGGGCACTTCAATTTCTAGGCCGAGCTGACTATCGGGCAATGTTTCCTGAGTAACTTTCATTGAGTTTTTCTATCTTTAATGAAGGAGCGATACTATGCGTCGCCTGTGTAATAAATCTGCGCACGGGACTAGACTAATATGCGCCATCTGCGCAACCACTGCCAAACCCGATCAGGGCGTTAGCCGCAATTAGCTATGTTACCTGATTATTCGTGATTAATTCGAATTTGAGGGATTCAAGATAACCGTCCAAAGCTTGGATCGCTCAAGATGGCCTTTGAGAAATCGCGAACTTTGGGTTATAACCTTGGTTAGCGAGAGTGGCATCTTAGATACAGGACTGTAAAGATGGATATCTGGATATTTGTCTGACAGGTATTCCTTGAGCGAGTGTAGTAAAGTGTAGGCTAAGCGAAATGAGCCATATGGCTGCTCATTTGACAAGATTTAAGGTTTACGGCTTCGACAGGGTTACAGTAGGTTAGAATCAAGCGCAGTCCCAATTTGAATGGGTTCTCAGGCTGATTCCTCCGAAAAAGATTCTTCCGAGAAAGAAGCCTCTGAGAATAACTCTTCTGAGAATATAAGAGGCTTCGCAGTATGGGTTTGTTTTTCCTAGCGCATGACCTTCACTAAGGCAGGGTTGAAAAGCTAGCTCATTAAAGGGTTTTGGACAACTGAATAGCTTGATTTTTGATAACTCTATGCAAATTGCCAAAGCTGGGATTTGCCCTTTTAGCCTATGAATCCGAATGGTTACGCTTGTTTAACTCTTTAAAAGACATCTGTTTTTGCATTTCTTTTTTTAAAAGGAGGGTATTCGTTTGCCTGAAACTTATCGTGTTGCCATTGTCGGTGCAACGGGTGCTGTGGGCACTGAGCTCATACAGCTTTTAGAATCGCGAGATTTTCCGGTTGAGGCGCTAAAATTACTGGCTTCGGAGCGTTCTGCAGGCTCTACGCTGGTCTTCAAAGGGAAGCCAGTGCTGGTTGAGGCGATGGATGAGCAATCCTTTAAGGGGATTGATCTGGTTTTGGCCTCAGCCGGGGGCAGCGTGTCTCGACAGTGGGCCCCCATCGCGGTCAAGGCCGGAGCCGTGGTGATTGATAACTCTAGTGCCTTTAGAATGGACCCCGACGTGCCGTTGGTGGTGCCAGAGGTTAACCCAGATGATGTGTTAACCCATCGGGGGATTATTGCTAACCCTAATTGCACCACGATCTTGATGAGCGTGGCGATTTGGCCGCTACATCAGGTGCAGCCGATTCAGCGGGTAGTGGTCTCAACCTATCAGTCGGCCAGCGGTGCGGGTGCACGGGCCATGGAGGAAATGAAGCAGCAGGCCCGCGCTATTTTAGATGAGCAAGCGCCTAAAACCGATATCTTTCCTTATCCTTTGGCATTTAATTTGTTTGCCCATAATTCGCCCCTTAGCGACCAGGGCTATTGCCAGGAAGAGTTAAAAATGGTGAATGAGACCCGCAAAATTTTTGGACAGCCTGATTTACGGGTGACGGCAACCTGTATTCGAGTACCGGTGCTGAGGGCCCATTCAGAGGCGATTAATTTGGAATTTTCGTCACCTTTTGCGGTTAACCAGGCCCGTGAGCTTTTGCAGAAAGCGCCAGGGGTGCATTTGGTAGAAGATTGGCAGGCTAATTATTTTCCGATGCCGATGGAGGCCAGTGGCCAAGATGATGTCTTAGTGGGGCGGATTCGTCAGGATCTCTCCCACCCAAACGCCCTTGAGCTTTGGCTCAGTGGTGACCAGATTCGCAAAGGGGCTGCTCTAAACGCGGTTCAGATTGCTGAGTTATTGGTGGCTAAAAAAGCTTTGCCCGTTGCTGCCGTTGCCTAAGGAGAAATTTTACGTGGCTCGGTTTGGACGTGTGTTAACGGCGATGATTACGCCGTTTGATGAGGTCGGGGTTGTTAATTATGACACTGCCGGAAAGCTGGCAACCCACTTGGTTGACCAGGGCACCGATACTGTGCTGGTGTGTGGCACCACAGGAGAATCGCCCACCCTATCTTGGGAGGAGGAATACAATCTGTTTAAGACGGTTAAATCAGCGGTGGCTGGTCGGGCCCAGGTGATTGCGGGGACTGGCTCTAACAGCACCCAAGAAGCCATTGAGGCGACCCAAAAAGCTCAGCAGCTTGGCTTAGACGGCTCTCTACAGGTGGTGCCATACTATAACAAGCCTCCCCAAACGGGGCTGTATGAGCATTTTCGTGCGATCGCACAGGCAACCCCCGATTTGCCGATGATGCTTTACAACGTGCCAGGGCGCACCAGCTGTAATTTAGCCCCAGCGACCGTTGCCAAACTATCCATGATTCCTAATATTGTCGCGATTAAAGAAGCCAGTGGGAATCTTGATCAAACCAGTGAAATTCGGCGATTGACCGATGCAGACTTTGAAATTTACTCAGGGGACGATTCATTGACCCTACCGATGCTGGCGGTGGGGGCAGTGGGGGTAGTCAGTGTGGCCAGTCATATAGCGGGCACCCACTTACAGCAAATGATCCAAGCTTTTGAGGCAGGGCAGGTCAAAGTGGCGACTGACCAACATCTCAGATTGCTGCCCCTGTTTAAAGCACTATTTGCTACCACTAATCCCATTCCTGTCAAAGCCGCCCTGCGCTTATTGGGTTGGCCCGTTGGTAGCAGCCGTCCCCCCCTGGGGATGGCCAGCGATGAAGTGATTGATCACCTTAGGGGCGTTCTAAAAGACCTCAGTCTACTCCCCCATTAGTCTTTTGACTGCGAGATACCTCGCTCCCAGTCTCTACCCCTCACTTAAATATCAGGGGTGTTTGACCGAGGCTGCTGCTAACTATCGGGGCTGTTTAACACCGAAGTATCTCTAGTTCATTCAACCTTGCACTGCCCTTTATTAATGTTCAAAAGAAGGAAACTACATGAGTCAAATTAAGAAGAAAGAAGCCTTAAAAGTGATCCCCCTCGGCGGGCTTCACGAAATTGGAAAAAATACCTGCGTTTTTGAAATCAATGACGAGATCATGCTGCTCGACGCAGGGCTGGCCTTCCCCGGTGACGGCATGCACGGTGTCAACCTGGTGCTGCCCGATGTCACCTACCTGCGTGAAAATCGCCACAAAATTAAGGGCATGATCGTCACCCACGGTCACGAAGACCACATTGGGGGCATTGCGTTTCACCTCAAGCAGTTTGATATTCCAGTCATCTACGGTCCCAGGCTGGCGATGGCGCTGCTCACCGATAAGCTCGCCGAAGCTGGCGTCTCTGATCGCACCGAAATTAGAACCGTCCAGCCCCGTGAAATGGTCCGGGTGGGCAAGTCTTTTGTGGTGGAGTACATTCGCAACACCCACTCCATTGCCGATAGCTTTACCGTTGCTATTCATACCCCGGTTGGGGTGGTGATCCACACCGGGGACTTTAAGATTGACCACACCCCGGTGGATGGTGAGTATTTTGACTTTCAACGGTTGGCTGCCTACGGTGAGCAGGGGGTACTGTGCTTGATCAGCGATTCGACCAATTCAGAGGTGCCCGGTCATACCCCCTCGGAGCGGTCGGTTTTTCCCAACTTAGATCGCGAGTTTAGTCTGGCCAAGGGTCGACTGATGGTGACCACGTTTGCATCCTCGGTGCATCGCGTCAATATGCTCCTTGAGCTGGCCCAAAAGCACGGACGCAAGGTTTTCGTCGTCGGACGCTCGATGCTGAATGTAATCGCCCACGCTCGAAATTTAGGCTATATCAAGTGCCCCGATGATTTGTTCAGGCCCCTTAACGAGCTAAAACATTGCCCTGACAAGCAGGCGATGATTTTGACCACGGGGTCCCAGGGCGAGCCCATGGCGGCTTTAACTCGCATTGCCAACGGTTCCCATCGCCAGATTAAAGTGCGTGAGGGCGACACGATTATTTTCTCGGCCAATCCGATTCCGGGGAATACGATCGCGGTGGTGAATACCATCGATAAGCTGATGATGCAGGGGGCCAACGTGGTCTATGGCAAGGCCAAAGGCATCCACGTGTCGGGGCACGGTGCGCAAGAAGATCAAAAGCTGATGATTGCGATGACCCGACCCAAGCTATTTTTGCCGGTGCACGGTGAGCACCGGATGCTGGTCAAGCATTCCCAGACTGCTCAGAGCATGGGCATCCCCGCTGAAAACATGGTGATTATCAATAACGGCAATGTGGTGGAAGTGTCTGAGGACACCATCCGCATTGCCGGTAAGGTGCCCTCCGGGATTGAGCTAGTCGATTCTTCCCGCGATGGCATGGTGCAGCGCAGTGTCCTCAAGGAGCGCCAGCAGCTGGCCGAAGATGGCATGATTACTGTGTCGGCGGCGATCAACCCCAAGGGTCAACTGCTCAACAAACCCGTGGTCAATCTCCGCGGTGTGGTGAGTGAGCACACCCAAGAACGGTGGGATCGGATCGTGAATGATGCCGTGAGTAACGGGTTACGCAATCGCTGGAAAGAAGTGGTGGATAATACCGCCAGTAAAAAGGCCAAGGTGGATTGGGACGGGCTGCGATCGCGCCTGGAAGAGGAGCTACGGCGGGTGATTCGTCGGGAGCTGCCCAAGCGCTACCCGCTGATTGTTGTACTCCTACAGCAAATCGATGCTGAGCCTGCTAAGACGGCGCAGTCTGCTAAGACGGCTGAGCCTGCTAAAAAGAAGAGTGTGACGCCGATGCCAGTGGTCGCCTCTGCTTCATAGTAAAGCGGGCGAAGGGCGAAAGGCAGAATTTCGCCCTTCGCCCTTCGCCCTATCGGGCATTGCTACGTTAGCGCCTTTTACCAAAAATCAAAAAATCTTCAGAGCGAACTCTAGTCATTCGTGCGGGCTAGCGCTATAATTCATCTCAACAGAAGCTGCCGTAGGAAGCTACTGGAGTATTTCGGTTTAACTTGATCCATGGCGGGTGCTGAGACTGATGCCGCTTCTGCTGGATTTCTTGTATAGCAAGGTTTTGACAAGGTTCAGGAAGTCGTCTGAGGTGACAGTGCCCTAGAGAAGGTTTTTTCGGCCAAAGAGCACGGATAGCAGTCTAGGCTGCTCGTATTTTTTGTATTCTTCGGTTTATTTCCTTCGGTTTATTTCCTTCGGTTATCAAGTGCACAGTTGTGCCTTGCGCAGCGCGCAGTTAAGGCTTGTGACAGAGTCTGCTCCCTGCTTTGCAATGCAGGGTGTGCATGATTGGACGACACAGACTGAGCCCTTTGGGGCTATGCAGATCAACAATTCACCCGCCAGCGTCCCTGTAGGTAAGGTTTGGGTACTTGCTGGCCAAAGGTTTTAGAGGAAATTGAATGCCTAAGCAAATTATCATTGCAGAGCAGCATCGAATCGCAGCTGTCTTTTCAGAGGACCAGATCCAAGAACTGATTGTTGCCACGGGTAGCCATCAAGTTGGCGATATTTACCTCGGTACCGTTGAAAATATTTTGCCGGGTATCGATGCTGCCTTTGTTAATATCGGCGACAGTGAGAAAAATGGCTTTATGCACGTTTCAGACCTGGGACCGCTCAGGCTTAAACGAGCGGCAAGCTCAATTACTGAGCTGCTAGCACCCCAGCAAAAGGTGTTGGTGCAGATCATGAAAGAGCCCACCGGCAATAAAGGGCCGCGGCTGACCGGTAAGGTTACTCTGCCGGGCCGCTATCTGGTGCTGATGCCCTACGGTCGTGGCGTCAACCTCTCCCGTCGGATTCGTAATGATGCCGAGCGCCATCGACTGAGGGCCCTCGGCATTTTAGTTAAGCCCCCCGGCATGGGGCTACTCATCAGAACCGAAGCCGAAGGTGTCTCTGAAGATGCCATCATCGAAGATTTAGAAGCCTTGCAGCGACGCTGGGAGATGATTCAGCAAGAAGCGGTGTCGACCCGAGCCCCAGCGCTGCTCAATCGGGATGACGATTTTATCCAGCGGGTCTTGCGTGATGTCTATAGCTCAGATGTCAACCGCATCGTCACCGACTCCCACACGGGGCTACAGCGGGTTAAGCAGCATCTTTCCAACTGGAGCGATGGCCGTATTCCTGCGGGTGTGCTGATTGATCACCATCGGAGTCAGACCCCCATCCTGGAATATTTCCGAGTCAATGCCGCTATTCGCGAGGCATTGAAGCCCCGAGTTGATTTACCCTCCGGTGGCTACATCATCATTGAGCCAACCGAGGCACTCACGGTCATTGATGTGAACTCAGGCTCGTTTACTCGCTCTGCTACCGCCCGTGAGACGGTACTCTGGACTAACTGTGAGGCCGCCGCCGAGATCGCCCGACAGCTGCGGTTACGCAACGTGGCTGGTGTGATCATCATCGACTTTATCGACATGGATTCGCGCCGCGACCAGATGCAGGTGCTGGAGCACTTTGATAAAGCCATTCGGGCTGATAAGTCTAGACCTCAGATTTCCCAACTGTCTGAGTTAGGGCTGGTTGAGCTGACCCGCAAGCGTCAAGGGCAAAATATTTACGAGCTGTTTGGTCGCCCCTGCGAAACCTGTGGTGGCCTGGGCCATCTGGTCCAGCTGCCTGGGGAAGAGCCCGCTGCTGCCGAGCGCTCTGTGGTAGCCAGTCGCGGTGGCAGCTCACCTGTCCCGACGCCTTTACCGAGTCGCTATGTGGCTCGGGATAGCCGTGCTCAACCTTTGGAGTCTACTCAAGATTTGCAGTCGCTCAATCTCTTAAATCACCCTGATTATCAAGAAAAAGCGTCTGCTCGCGGGGGCAATCGTCGTCGCCGTCGTCGCGGATCTGATGCGCCAGTGCCAGTTAGGGGGCGGGTAAGCCCGATTAAAGAGACTGAGAATGGCGATGTGCCTAACAAGGTTGTCAATGCCGAGCCAGAAACCACGACCCGCACAAGTAAGCGTACGCGCAATGGCCGAGGGCGTAAGCCAGAGGCTCCGCCGGAGGTGGTGTCAGTAGAAATGACCCTTGAGGAGCAAGATATCTATGCTGCCATGGGCATTTCACCCCTGGTGCTGGGGCAACAAGAGGTCAAAGATCCTAAAAATGCGATCATCTCAGTGGTCTTGCCTGGGGAAAAATCGATAGAGCTGCCCGTCACTATTGAACCGCCTGTAATTGAAGCAAAGGTACCGACCCCTGCGGTGGTCATAGAGACGTCTGTGGATGAGTCCAATAACCCCGGCGTAGAAGAAATCCAAGAAGACGCGGAAGACAGTGTCGTCGATGAGGAAAAAGCGCCCGCTCGCCGTCGTCGCCGTCGCCGTTCTTCGGCAGCTGCGGCCAGTGGTGAGTAAGTCTGGGGAGGGCGTCGATAGCCCCGTATTGCCCCCTCTGATAAAGGGGATTGCCGGGGTTGATGAGGTAGGTCGCGGGGCGCTGTTTGGCCCCGTTGTGGCTGCTGCGGTGATTTTGCCCGTGGAGTCGTTAGCCCCCCTAGCTAATGCGGGGGTTACCGATAGCAAGCAAATTGCGCCCAAGCGGCGAGTTGAACTGGCCTGCCAGATTCGTTTGGCTGCGGTTGATTGCAAAATTGGGTATGCTTCGGCCTATGAGATCGATCGAATTAATATTTTGCAGGCCTCGCTGTTGGCGATGAGGCGAGCGATCTATCGGCTAGAGCCTTTGCCCACCCACTGTCTCATTGATGGCAATCAGCGGATTCCTGACTTGAATATGTCTCAAGAAACCCTCGTTAAGGGGGATCAGCATTCGCTTGAGATCGCAGCCGCCAGCGTCATTGCCAAGGTTTGGCGAGATGCCCTGATCATTCGTCTAGCAGAGCGCTACCCTGGGTATGATTTAGCCTCCAACAAGGGCTATGGCAGTCCAAAACATCGAGCTGCGCTGCAAACAATGGGACCGTCAAAACAGCACCGTCAGTCCTTCAAAACCTGCCGAGGACCTTTAATACCTCTATTGTCCCACCGATGAGACTGGCAACGGCTGAGTTGCCCAGGTTTCATAGTCAGCAACCAGTCGATGCAGCAAACGCTGTTTAATCGTTAACAGCACCCCGTTTAAGATGCCATTGCCCGTGGTTTCTAAAATACTCTTTGGTGTTAACCGGAATGCCGTGGGCAAATCAACTCGAACCTGCAGGTCCGCCTGCCCTGACAGCGTGGTCTTGCCCGCCGAGGTGAGGGGTTCTAACACGCCCTGCAAATCTAAGGAAAATCGATTGCTCAAGGACTCATGGCCTGAGAGGTAGCAGCCTTGAGATTGAATCATCACCCGACCCTGGCATAACCAAACTCGAATGTCAGTAACGGGTTCTAGCGCCAGCATCATAAATCGAAGGGGTCGCATCCTCAATCGAAAGATATCTTCCCCTAGGACAGTGACCTGGCTTGGATCAACTAGCGCATGGACCAAACGTTCTGTCTGACTAAAATAATGCTCTATAGGAACTGAAAAAGTGGGAACCTCAATGCTGACCGATTGAGATGCACAAAAACGAACCATGCTACCCCTAATGAAAATGCGGTTTTGAACTTTAATAAACCGCTTATGACCTCACTTTATCATTTTTATTGGGGCATCCACTGAAGCCTGCCGTAACACAACAACCCTTGCAAATCCATGATATCGATCGCCTACCTCGGCCCCCGAGGGACCTATTCTGAGCAAGCAGCCATCTGCTATGGTCAGGGGCTTCAGTCGCAGGACGTCACTTATCAGGCCTATCCCAGCATTCCCAGCACGATCCAGGCCACCGCCCAGACAGAGACCGATCTGAGCATTGTTCCCGTTGAAAACTCCATCGGGGGAAGTGTGGATAATACTCTGGATACCCTGTGGACGTTAGATAGTTTGCAAATCAAGCAGGCGTTAGTTTTACCGATTGAGCACGTGCTATTCTCCCGTGCGATCGCGATTCAAGATATTCAAGTGGTCTACTCCCACCCCCAAGCCTTGGCCCAATGTCAGCAATGGTTGACCCACAACCTATCTACCGCAAAGCTGATTCCTACCAGCTCGACTACCGAAGCCCTCGCACAAATAGGCCAGGAAACCAAAGCCGCCGCAATTGCTTCTTCGTTGGCCGCTAGCCTATATCAGGTGCCTATTTTAGCCCGCGCCATTGCTGACCACCGGGAGAACTGCACCAAGTTTTGGGTGCTCAGCCGCCAGCCTGCCATTCGGGGGAGTCATACCTCTTTGGGGTTTAGTCTGCCAGAAAACACGCCGGGAGCTCTCCTTAAACCATTACAACTATTTGCCACCCAAAATATCAACATGAGTCGCATCGAATCTCGGCCCACAAAACGGACCCTTGGCGACTACCACTTCTTTGTCGATATCGAAGCTAGCCTGGACGACCCCAACACCCAAGCGGCTTTACAGCTACTCACAAACTGTACCGAAACCCTTAAAGTTTTCGGCAGTTATACAGAACTAGCCATTGACTTCAATGTGGATGTTTGAGTAGCTATCAAGGGATTAATCGAAGGGGGGCTATTCGTCGTCGGATAAAACATCTTTGATCGCTGTCCTAGCCGCAAGATGGTTGCGCGTGGACATTAAAATCTCTGCTTCCCGCTCCAATCGACCCGCCGTATCCTGCATCTCTAACAAGGCCTGCTGTTCACTGGCAACTCCATACAACGTGCTGGCCACCCAGTAAGACAGCTCCAGCGGCAGGTCTGGAATACTATCTGGAAACTGAATCTCTTGACTGGTTAGCTTTGCAGACAGTTGGACCACATCCCGCAGGAGTTGATCAACTTCGGACGCCAGTGGATGCAAATCCTCTTGGATAGGTTCATCATCAATCCACTCGACCAAGCCAACTCGATAGGGCTTTTCACGAACATAGTCAAGGACGCGAAATCGTTGCTGACCCAGGGTTAAAATCTTCATGCGGTCGTCTGGCAGACGCTGATAATGCACGATCTCAGCGCAGCAACCCACTTTGGCAATTTCATCCGTTGTTGGATCTACCATCAATATCCCAAAGCGTCGATCGCTCTGGAGAATGGTATTCATCATAATGCGATAACGGAATTCAAAAACGTGAAGCGGTAAGCGTCTGCCAGGAAAGAGAACCAGCTCAGGTAAAGGGAAGAGGGGCAGCTCTCGAACAGCAACTGATGAGGCAAAATCCATTATCGTTTGCTTGAGAAAGGACTAGCTATTAGTCAAAATTGCGATGTATGCAACCTAAAATGTAGCTCTAAAAAAGAAAAAATAGCTTTGAGAGAAAAGTGGAGTGTTTGCTATGTTTGCATATTAAAACTGAATATATTCTAACCTATGCGTTCCGACTCAACAGCCCAGAAATCATAAAGAGCAGACGTTGAATAAACATCTGCTCTCTAAGCGCAAGAATTTTAATTTTAGACCGTATGCTTTGTCCGTAACGGGCCAGGCTAGTTGACTGACAAAACTTTTAACCGGGCAGTTAAAAACTACCCCTACCTATGCAAAATCGGCCTGCGCCGTCAGGGAAAACCCCTTTGAAAGAGCTAGTCTACGTAGGTGGACTTTGCTTTGAACGCTCGAGTTTGACGCCTAAAGTTTGACCTCAATATCAACCCCCGCGGGTAAATCTAATTTCATCAGGGCATCAATCGTTTTGGAGGAAGGCTGATAGATATCAATGATGCGGCGGTGGGTGCGGGTTTCAAAATGCTCTCGAGAATCTTTGTCCACGTGGGGAGACCGCAGGACACAGTAAATTTTACGTTTTGTGGGTAGCGGAATAGGCCCGATAGCAGTCGCATTGGTGCGATTGGCAGTATCGACGATCTTTTCGCAGGATGTATCGAGTAAGCGACGGTCAAAAGCCTTTAACCGAATGCGAATTTTCTGCTGTTGAATGGTAGCCATTACAAATTTA
>JBCCRZ010000067.1:0-15161 GCA_039200855.1 Cyanobacteria bacterium P01_D01_bin.44
GCTATCGGTCATGAGCAGGATAGGCATGCTGTAGTCGCGCGATCGCAGCTGCTTACACAGGCTAATGCCATCTAGCGTAGGCAAGTTGACATCAGCGATCACCAAGTCGTAGTCAAACAGCTCAAGCAGTTCCCAGGCGGCGTCTCCATCCTGGGCTGTCTCCACCGCATAGCGCTGAGCCGTCAAAGTAGATTCTAAAGATTGAGTTGTGAGATCGTCCGCTTCAGCGATTAAGATTCGCACCGGGGTCTGACCTCCTGGGTCGCTAGCGTCAACGCGAGTTTTGCAAAGCGAGGCTGTCTGTCTAAGGGATTGAGTGACTAGCCTTTGCCACTTACGATAGCTTGCATCGGCCCAGCTGATCAGGAAGATCTTGATTTTGTATAAAAATGTTAAGGGGTATAAAAATGCTATGGGCTTAGCCAGTGAGTACCTAGCCCCCTGCGTCTAGGCTGACCGCCCTGGCCCGGTGTAAATCAGCAGTATTAACACCTGCCAATCAATCCCAGAGCCTTTAGAATCGACTGCGTCGCCAGTTGAACCAGTTTTCGGCCCAGTCGCGTCGCCACTGGCCAATTTGCCATCGATGGTTGGCGGGGTATTGGGCTGTTTGTTGGACCAGGGTCGCCAGGGTTTGGGAGGCAGACGACGGCTGGGCTAGGGCTGTTAAGGTAACCGGGTGTTGTCGCATTGCCGTCGCCAGGCTATGGGCCATGCTGTAGGCCCCTGACCCAATCAGATGGGCTCCGATCAACTGCTGGGTGCCGTCGAGATAAATCAGCTTACAAAAGTTAATTTTGTTGGGGTCGGTTGAGGTTAAGGGCACCGATGCGCTGTGGTACTCTTGGGCGCAATCGCCATAGCGCTGATGGGCCTGTTGCTCGGTCAGACCGACCCGACCCACTTCATCTGGAGTCGCGAGATCATAGGTTGTGTAGGCATAGGCGACGGTCTGGTGATTCCAAAATAGGGCATTGTGGACCGCAACCTGGACTTCTTGGGCGGCCAGGTTGCTTCGATCTTCGCCCCCCAGCACTGGCCCTACGGCATAGATGCGCGGATGGGCCGTTTGCAGCCAGCGATTTACCCAAACCCCTGGGCCTGAGGGTTGAATGCCGACTGCGGATAGGTTTAGCCCCGCTACGTTAGGGGTATCTCGACTGGCGATCGCAACCGCATCTACCTCGATTGACTGATCTTCGGTCCAAACCAGGATTTGGGCATCGATCTGTTGTATTTTGTCGATCTGACTTTGGGCTACAACCTGCACCCCAGCCGCCAGTAGCTGCTGGCCGAGCAGCCGCTGGATATCAAAATCTTCGGCGATTAAAAATTGATCGTTTGTCAGGATTAAAATCACTTGAACCCCTTGATGGGTGAGGGCAAAAGCCCACTCTATCGCCATCGCTTGATGCCCCACTACGGCAATCCGCTGGGGCAGGGTTTCAAGCTGGGCGAGCTGGGCGAGCGATAAGGGGGCAGCGGTGGCGAGTCCTTTGATCTGAGGTAAGCCAGACGTAGCCCCGGTCGCAATCAAATAGCGCCTGGCCGGGATAGCCCGCTGCGATATCTGCAAAATCGGCAGGCGTTTGGGCTGAAATGCAGCCTGGTCAAATGCGACATCTACGCCAGCGGTTGCGATCGCAGCCGGAGATAGTTGCTCAGCTTGCGCATAGGTGGCGATTTGTGCCCAAGTTTTGATCTCGCCCCAGGTGGAGCCCACCCCAGCGGCCAGCCCCTGTCGTAGCGTGTCTACGTAAACCTGCTGCTGCCAGGCGGATGTAGCTTCTACTAGGGCGACCCGTGCTCCGGTTTTGGCGGCTGCGATCGCGGCAATCCTACCCTCGGGGGTGCCTCCGATAATGGCTAAGTCATACTCAACGGGCATGGAGATGGGGAAGGTAGTGGGTAATGGGTGGTGGGTGATGGGGCAGAGGAAGATGGGGAGGATGGGGGAGATAGGGAGGGTATTTTAAGTTTGAAGTTTGATTTGAACTAAGCGTTTAGAACGCTCCACCCTCTACCCCAGCTCCGACTTTATTGCTTCTACCAACCGCCTATTCTCCGCCTCCGTCCGCACGGCAATCCGAAAATAATGATCCCCCAGTTCTGGAAAACTGAGGCAGTCCCGAATGTAAATATAATGTTGCCGGAGGAGGATGTCTTGCAGGGTAGTCACCGAGCCAGTGTACTGGACGAGCAGGAAATTTGTCTGGCTGGGTAAAGGGGTAAACCCAGGCAATTGCGAGATAGCTATGAATAGCTGTTGCCGGGCTGCCGCGAGCCAGGCCCAGGTTTGTTGGGCAAAGGCGGTGTCCTGGAGAGCTGCGATCGCAGCTGCTGCCGCCAGAGCATTGACCGACCACGGATCGCGCCACCGCTGCCAGCGGCGGATCCGATCGGGGTGGGCAATGGCATAGCCGATGCGTAGACCTGGAATGCTGTAGAACTTAGTTAGCGATCGCAAAATCACCAGGTTAGGGCATTGAGGGACCTGATGGATAAGGCTCTGCTGCTGCTCCGGGGGCACGAAATCCATGAAGGCTTCATCAATGACGGTCAGGCCCAAGCAATCTAGCAGGGGCTCCACTGCCCTGGCCTCAAAGAGCGCGCCAGTGGGATTATGGGGATTATTGAGTAGCAGCCCCCAGTCGGGTTGAGAGGCCTCTAAAACGACATTGGCTAACCGCCGCAGGTCCAAATGCCAGGTCTGATCAGAGAGTAGCGCAATGCCCTGAAGCGTGGCTCCGTAGCTGATCAGAGCTCGAGTGTAGTCCCGAAAGCCAGGTACCAGGGTATAGCACCCTGACAAAGAAGAAAAATCCCGACCAGCCCAGGTTAACAGTTCGGCAGCACCGTTACCGGGGAGTATCCAGTCGGGAGAAATCTGATGATAAAGACCAATCTGTTCACACAGCGATCGATAGCTGGGGTCTGGATAGGAAACCAAACAGGACAGACTGGCCTGAATAGCGTCAATCACTGACGCGGGTGGCCCAAGTGGGCTAATACTGGCTGAAAAATCTAAAATTTGGTCGGGGGAACAGTCGGCTAACTGCGCAGCCCAAGCTAAATTCCCCCCGTGAACTGGTCGAGATATCAATGGTCGAGATATCAGTAGTCGAGATATCAGTGGATAGCCAAACGGGTATGCAAACTTGTCGGGGCTTACTTTTGAGCAACCATTTCCTTGAAGAGCTTACCCGCCGAAAATGCGGGTACTGTCGTTGCTTTAATCACCATGGTTTCACCGGTCTTAGGGTTGCGACCCTCGCGCTCTTTACGGTCACGGGGCTCAAAAGAACCAAACCCAACCAGCGTGACCTTCTGGCCGTTAGAGACCGCTTCCATGATGGATTCGATGGCAGCAGAGATGACAGCATCAGCCTGCTTCTTGGTAACGGAGGACTTTTCAGCCACCGCATCCACAAGCTCACCTTTATTCATATTTTTCTCCTTGCAGATTTGATCATTTAACTGAAAGTAAACCTCACCCAAACTTGAGTAAGGGAATGGAACGTCTGTGAAGCAAATATGAGGTGAATTTCAACAAATCGCTGAAACCCTTGAAACCTCATAAATTTTCACTGCCTTATTCTAAGCGCAAGTCAGCCAATATGGATCGATAAAACCTTTAATTTGTGTGGATTTCAGCGATTTTTAGGAAAATTCACGTCTTCAGAGAGAAGTGATTGTAATTGCTTATATAACAAAAAACGCCAAAACCTGCTTTAGATAAAGGATTTTGGCGTTTTTGAAGCGAAGTTTACACTTCTTAGTGGGGTAGCTGATTTACTGATCGTTAGGACCAGAGCGATCTTCTAATAGCTCCTGAACGTCTTCGCCAGGGGTATAGCTATAGCCAAAGACGCTCTGATCAGAGTCATCTATGATCTGAGGGGTCAGCAGTACAATCACCTCTTGCCGCTCATTGCTACGGGATGTGCTCCTAAACAGCGCTCCCAATAGGGGAAGATCACCCAAAATAGGTACCTTTTGAACGCTAACCTGATCGGTCTCTTGAATGATGCCGGACAAAATCAGGGTTTGACCGTCACGAACTCGAACTTGCCCGGAGGATAGCTGGCGCTCAGACAGCAGGGTGATTGCTACTCCCTCCCCTGTATCAAAACTATCCACGGGGGCAGTAATACTTGGTGCCACTGCCAACGTCACAAATCCGTTATCATCAATTCGCTCAATTTGAACCTGGAGGTTGAGCCCCGCAGGCTCGGTTTCAAATTCGATGGTTTGGACCAGGCTATCGCCAATATCTGAGTTCTCAATATCGATATCGGTGACAACTTCCTCTGTCAACTGCACAACCGCTGTTTGACCTTCTTGGACCACCAGCGTTGGGTCAGTAAGGATTTTAGCTTGTCCGTTGGTGACCACCGCCTGCAACTGCAGCAAAAATTGGGAGGCAACATTAAACGGATTCGCTACGCCGGGGGTTATTGGTACTCCCAGCAGTGCTGGCGGGACAGCGAGATTATTGCCAGTGTTCGGTGCATTATCTCCAAAATTAATAATGCCCTGACCCGCAGTCCCTAAAACACCCACATCCCCCAAACCAAAGGAGAAACTGGTGCCAAAGCGATCGATCGCGTTGAGATTGACATCAATCACCCTTACATTAACCGCAACCTGGCGACGACGAAGATCGAGCTGGGTAAGCTGAGACGTTGCGATCTGCACCTGGCGGGGTGTCCCAATCAGGGTCACAGAGTTGGTTCGCTCATCCCCAACCACCTGCAACCCCCTCAAGATGGGGTCCGCGTCCTCAAACTCAACCCGCTGATTCTCAATCCGAGATTCAGTAACTGACTGAGTTTCGGTGATAGGAGCCCCTTCACCCACTTCAACCGCATTGACGCTGGTGACTAATCGTTCTCGAGTAATGGCACTCTCAGCCCCCATCGTCACTAAAAAGTTCACAGCACTGGGCAAATCTACCTGATTGAGGCGGACACTGCGAACAATTACATTGCGGGCTCCGGTCGGCAACTGGGGACCGACAAAGATAGTGCGGCCCACGCGATTGGCCTCGAGCCCAGAGATTTGCAGCACGTAGTTAAATACGTTTTGTACGGGCTCATTTTCAATATCAAGGGTAACCCTGACTTCTTCACTGGCTTCCTCAGCGCTAGCGTCCGTAAAAGCCAGGTTTAAGTTGGCGGCTCGAGCCAGCAGTGACAGGACCTCACGGGCGGGGGCATCTCGCAGCACTAGACGAGGTACCCGCTCGGCGGTACCCAGGTCGATCACGTCTAAGTTGGCGTCAACATCTGAGACAGACAAGTCGCCGACGGGGGGTGCTACGGCCCGTGGCAAGAAAGGGGGTGCGCCATTAAAGGTGGGAGACGATACAGGGGCACCATCAATGATGACTTCTGGGTTGGGTACCAGAACATCTGGGGTTTGTTCGGTTTGCTCAGGCTGCTCGGGAGCTGGTTCTTCTGCGGGCGCTTCTTCTGTGGGCGCTTCTTCTGTGGGCGCTTCTTCTGCAGGGTCAGCGTCTTGGGCAATTTGCTCCCCCGCTAGCCCCGGTACAGTTTCAATGCTCTCGGGGAGCTCTGAGGGGGTAGCGACGGCGTTAGGGCGAGTATCCAAACTGATTAGAAGACCCCGACCATCCATCTTTTGGATCTCACTGACGGGCGCAGATGTTTTCCCGTCAATGGTGAGGCGTACGCTATTGTCGTTGATAGCTTCGAGTTGGATAGAGGCGACACCCGGTGTCGGGTTCTCACGCAAAAACGACTTGCCTCGGGCCAACCGAGCGTTGGTAATCTCTGCCTGGAGACGGTTCCCTTTGCTGGCCGCAAATACCTGGGGGGTATCGCCTGCTTTGGTGCTCAGGGTGAGCTCTAAACCGGCTGCGGTCGGATTGATTTTGACATCTTCGATGAGGGTTGTGGTGGCCTGCGCTGGCTGTGATGCCAAAATGGCAAAAGCGCCCCCAGCCATTAAACTTCCAAATTTGAAACGGCGTTTCACAATTCACTCCTTCAACTTAATTGATTGGCATAGTTCGGGTCGAGCTGATTTAAGGCTATTCGGCGGGCTCCTCTCCCTCAGCGGGGGCAGGCGGTGCAATCGTGGGCAACGTGTCTGGATCGGTGGTTGGAATCAACGCATCCACTTGAAAGGAAGTGGTTAAGCGAGGTTTGGGCCGACCGATCAGCTGACCATTGGCACCAATGGCTGTTTCAGTGACAGACTCATCGGATGAAATTTGGAAATTTTTGATCAATAACAGCGGCTCCAGGCGTTCGATGTTGCTCAAAATTGACTGGGTTTGGGCAAAGTCTCCGTTAAATTGAACGGTGTAATTTTCGCGTCTAAGTTTGCCGTTGACGCCCTCTCCCAGGGAGCTGTCGTTAACGATCTCGGCGGCGTTAGGGGTAAACTCGTTGAGCTGTGCTTCTACCAAAATAGGGGGAACTCCCCGCGCCCTGACCTGATTGCGAATCCCATTGAGGGCAGCGTTGCTGTTTTTGATACGTTGGTTAATATCCAGCAACAATGTATCCATCGATTCACTGTCGGCAAACAAAGAGTAGACGTTGCGGCGCTGCTGTAGAGCCACCTCAAGCTCTTCTTCAATCTTGGCGATTTCCTCAAGCTGCTGCTCTTGGGTGGCAAGCTGATTTTTCTTGGTGGCGATATCGGCCCGCAGTGTCTGATTGGTCTGCCGCACCGGTTGGACAAACCTGGAGAACAAGAATGCTGCTAGGGCAATGCCTGCGATCGCAGCTAAAATCCCCAAAACCTTGGGGGTCATCTCCACGCCAAAGGCAACAGGATAAACCGGTTCGCCTTCAAAATCTTCGTTAGCCGGAATAAAGTCTCCGCTTGCAGTCATTATTGAAGAGCTCCTGTTTCTAGAAGGGCTTTAATTCTGGAGGCCAGACCCACCGAAGCCTGCTGATTTTCTAACTCAGCCAGCAGTCGATCGAGCTGGTCAGCGGGAACACTCTCGATATTTCCCACGATGGTGTAATTGACGAGCTTTAGCGGCTCATCGCGCTCGGCATCCCCAGCGCATCGCCCCAGGACCTCTTCGCCCAGCGTGGCCGTTTGCAGCTCTACCGTATCTCCGACTAAAAAGGGAGAGTTTTTGAGCGTCAAGGCAAAGTCATTGACATCGTCAAACGAACAAGCTGTCCCCGCCACAGAAATGCCCCCCGCTGGCGGCGGGACTGGCTCACTGCCATCGTTAGGCAGGGGTGCATTGCCTTCAGTTTGCTGAATATTACCAAGCTGAGTTCGAGTGGGAATGCGATTTTGGACATCTTGGACGATGGCGGACCAGGGGCGAATTTTTTCAAATACACCCGCCAGCGCCTGGCTCTCGGCCCGCACGGCTGCCGTTTGTTGCCGAATGGTGTCAACCTGATCCAGCCTTTGCTGCAGCTCAAACAGTTGTGCATCCAGCTGCGCCTGTTCTTCTAGAAGCCCCCGCTCTTGATACTTGAGTAGCCCCCAAAAACCACCCACACCCGCCAGGGCTGCAATCAGCACCCCTAAACCGGCATACAGAGGACGACGGTCACCACGGGCCCCAGGCGGGGGTGCTTGGGCGACTTCTATTTGCCGCTCTTCACGGTCGTTAAGAAAATTAATGTCAACGCTATACATGCCTCACACCTCTCTCAGTCCTAGACCTAACACAGTTGCCAAGCCAGGGCGCTGTGCTGGCTCGATATCTTCACCGAGATCTATGGAGAGTGCCGCCCCTGGGTCGATGGGCGTCGCGGGCAAACTCAATCGCTGGGCAAAAAACTCATCCAGCTGACCGATGGCGCTACCCGGCCCCGCCAATAACAGTTGGGCGACCTCCATGTCTTCACCCTGATTGAGATAAAAGTCGATGGATCGTCTGAGCTCATCGGCCAGCTCGCCCAGGACACGTAGCATGGCAGCAGTCCCAGGGTTTGTCCCCCCCATTTGAGGGGTGCCGACGCTATCCATCGTGGTAGACGGGACAGTCATCCCTTGCAACAACTCTGTATTGCGAGACGGGGGCAGATTCATGGCCCGACTGAGCGCGCTTTGAATCTGGTAGGTGCCGATGGGCACTGTCCTCGAGAAATGGGGAATGCCGTCCACAACAATGGAGATTTCGGTGCTCTCAAACTCAATGTCGACAATGGCTGCCGCTTCTTGGGGGGTAAACTGCCGGAGCTGCTCTCGAATCGTGCGAATCAGGGCAAAGCTGCTGGTTTCTAAAACATTCAGAGCTAACCCTGCTTGTTGAAAGGTTTCAACATAGGTATCGGTCACATCTTTTTTGACGGCGACCATCAATACCTGGACTTTTTCAATCCCGTCTTCGTCCACAAAAAAGCCGAGTTTCTGATAGTCAACGTCGGCTTCTTCTCGAGGAAACGGCAGATATAAACTGGCCTCCTGATTAAGGACCATTTCCCTGAGCTCTTGGTCATCAAGCTCTGCTGGTACCGGAATGACTCGGGTGATGGCCCGACCTGGAATGGCGGTTGTTGCCCGCTTGACCCTCAGTTTGCTTTCCGCTAGCGCCGACCGGATGGCCTCTGCCATTGCCGCAGTATCGATGATTTGTCCTTCTTCAAAAATGCCTTCGGGTATCTCTGCAGAAGCAAGGGTTTCTAACTTTATTTTTTGCCCTTGCTTGCGCAGTCGGGCGATATTTACCCGCTCTGGTGTTAGCTCGACGCCAACGCCTGGGGGCTTTCTTGAAAACAACGACTTCAGACTATCCACAGCTTTGTCCGCTCACTGAGATCAAACGAGAGTTGAAACAAATTCATAATGCAAGCCGTAAAAGGCTTTGCGCTTTTTTCACTAATGCTTGTGCTTTTTTGCTAACGCATAGTACACAATTTGTGTCGGAATGGCTAGCTTTTTTTGAAAGATATAAATCACACCTAGTTTGAAAACCTGAGTTTTTGCTTGAGAGCAACCTCCCAGCCTAGATGTGGCCGATCATAATTTTGAGAATCAGCTTGCCCAAAACAATCTCTAAAACATACATTCTGAATGAAAAGTTTGAGGCGACTCCTGTTAGAAACAGCTCCAGAGATAGCAGATCTCTAGAGGGTTGCCCTGAGCGTTCCAAACAACAGCACGTCCAATACTTCCCAGAAAAGAATAGTGATTTTTACGCGCAGTTTACACGTAATTGACTAAATTGGGCACAGGTTATCCAAAAAAAATAGTTTTTTTAGAGTTTTATGGACTTGGAACGCTCAAGGTTGGCGGACACCCCCTGGGGGGCACCGCGCTCAAAGACTGCCAAACGTCTTTTGCTGCTAGGGTCTGGCGAATTGGGACGAGAGGTGGCCTTAGAGGCGATGCGCCTGGGCATTGAGGTGATTGCCGCAGATGCCTACGAGAATGCACCGGCGATGCAATTTGCCCACCGATCTGAGGTGATCAATATGCTCGATGGGCATGCCCTAAAACAGCTGGTGGAACAGGTGAAACCTGATCTGATTGTGCCGGAGGTCGAAGCCCTGGCCACCGAAACGCTGATTTCGTTGGAACCGGCAGGGTGGACGGTGATTCCGACGGCTCGAGCCACACAACTGACGATGGATCGAGAGGGGATTCGACGGTTAGCCGCTGAAGAGTTGGGTCTGCCCACCTCTCCCTATCGGTTTGCGTCCACCGCAGCGGAGTATCGTCAGGCGGTGGATGAGATTGGGCTACCTTGCGTGGTGAAGCCGGTGATGAGTTCGTCGGGCAAGGGCCAAAGCCTGGTCAGGCAGCCTGGCGAGGTAGAGATGGCCTGGATCTATGCCTATGAGGCCGGGCGGGGCACAGATCAGCGGGTGATTGTTGAGGGATTTGTGCAATTTGAGACGGAAATTACGCTGTTGACGGTGCGCTCTCGTCAGGGCACTGATTATTGTCCGCCGGTGGGTCACATCCAGGTCAGCGGTGACTATCGAGAGTCTTGGCAGCCTTGCTCCCTGCATCCCGATACCTTACGCCAGTGCCAGGAGATGGCCCACAAAATTACTGAAGCCCTGGGAGGTTGGGGGCTGTTTGGGGTGGAGTTATTTATCTCAGGGCCAGCCGACGCGCCTCAGACGGTTTACTTTAGCGAGGTGAGCCCCCGCCCCCACGACACCGGTATGGTGACGATGGTGAGCCAAAATATGTCGGAGTTTGAGCTACATGTGCGGGCGATCGCGGGTCTCCCCCTCGACACCATCGGACTCATTCGCCCCGGGGCCTCAGCGGTTATTCTCGCTGAGACCGCTACCGATACGCCTCAATTCACGGGCATGGCAGAGGCGTTAGAGGTGCCCACCAGCAAGCTCCGATTGTTTGGCAAACCCCGCGCCTATAAGAACCGCCGCATGGGGGTGGCCCTGGCCCTGGGTGACACTATCGAAGAAGCCCGCGCCCGCGCCCGGGCTTGCGCTTCTAAAGTTCAGATAGTTGGGTGAGCCGTGAACGAGTTCTAAATGTTAAGTTTTGAGTTTTTAAGGTTTTCGCGCTGCGATTCAACGGCGAAACCCCAAATCTAAAATTCAAAACTTAAAATTCACCCCTCCCTGATTCTGGTTTAAAGTGTCTAACCTGATCTAAAGTGTCTAACACGCGCGTGTTCAAAGAGGTCGGGAATCATGAAACACATCCGAAGTTGGCGCAAGTTTTTGGGCTTGGCCTTGGTTGGTTTGTTATTGAGTTGGGTGGTTAGCTGTGCACAACCCGCGGCTGATCAGGCTCAGGACGGTCCCCAGGAGGTCGAGTTTTGGACCATGCAGCTGCAGCCAAAATTTACCGATTACTTCAATCAGCTGATCGCCGACTTTGAATCCGAGAATCCAGGCATGGCCGTCAACTGGGTGGATGTGCCCTGGGCTGATATGCAGAGCAAGATTCTCACCGCGGTATCTGCGGGCACAGCTCCCGACGTGGTAAATCTCAATCCTGATTTTGCCTCTCAACTGGCTAGCCGCAACGCCTGGCTCACGTTGGATGACCAGATTGCCCCTGAGGAAAAGGCGGTTTACTTGCCGGGTATTTGGCAAGCGACCACTCTAAACGGCGACAGTTTTGGTTTTCCCTGGTATCTGACGGCGCGGGTGACCCTTTACAACCAAGATTTGTTTAGCCAGGCGGGGGTAAATACGCCTCCAACCACGTTTGCTGAGCTAGCCGAAGTCGCGAAGCAATTCAAAGATAAAACCGGCAAGTATGCTTTCTTTATCAGCTTTGTGCCAGACGATGCCGCTGACGTCATGCAGTCGTTTGTGCAAATGGGCGTCCCTTTGGTTAATGAAGACGGTACTGCCGCTTTTGATACGCCGGAGGGTAAAGCGGTTTTCCAATATTGGACCGATCTCTATCAGCAAGATCTGCTTCCCCGAGAAGTGCTGACCCAGGGGCACCGCCGCGCCATTGAGCTCTATCAGGCGGGCGAGACGGCCCTGTTAGCCTCAGGGGCCGAGTTCTTGGACTCGATTGCGCAGAATGCCCCCGATATTGCCAAAGCCACCGCCAGCGCCCCTCAAATTAGCGGCGAGACCGGCAAAAAGAATGTGGCGGCGATGAATCTGGTGATTCCCCGCTCAACGGATGTGCCGGAGGCGGCACTGAAGTTTGCGCTGTATGTTACTAACGATGCTAATCAGCTGTCGTTTGCCAAGGCGGCCAATGTCTTGCCATCTACGGTGAATGCCCTTGAGGATAGCTACTTTACCGATTTGCCTGCGGATGCCTCCCCTGTAGAGGTGGCCCGGTCGGTGAGTGCTCAGCAAATGACCGACGCTGAGGTGCTGATTCCGGCGATGGAGGATGTTAAGACGCTGCAAAAGATCCTCTATGACAATTTGCAGGCTTCGATGCTGGGGGATAAGACGGTTGATCAAGCGGTCGCCGATGCGGCGGATGAGTGGAATAATCGTTAGCTAATTTGAATCTCTTCTGCAAACTGTTCGAAAAAGTAGCCGATCAGGTACAAGGAGCCGCAAAAGACGTTCAGCGGGGCAGGCTCGGAGACGGCTGCTGCTAATACATTTTGTAGCGATGGATGGCAGTGAACTACCAGCTCAGGACAAACCGTTTGGGCAATTTGGGCCAGGTCTGAGGGCTGGGCTGACAGATGGCCAGGGACGGGCACCAGATGGAGGCGATCGCCTGGGCGCAGCAGGGCGGTGAAAATATCTTTGTGGTCTTTGGTCTCGAGCATGCCCATCAGCCAGGTGACGGAGGCTTGAGGGGTATCTGCAAGATATTTATCAGCATATCGCCTTAGTACTTGGGCGGCGGCAGGGTTATGGGCTCCGTCGATAAGCAGTCGATGGTCGCGCCAGGTGAGCCACTGCAGTCTTCCGGGCCAAGTGGCCTGGGCCATGCCCTCTTGGATGGCGTCTATGGGAATCTTCCAACCTTGTTGTTGCAGGTGGCTAAGGGCCGCGATCGCAAGCACTGAATTCACCCGCTGATGATCGCCCAGCAGCACTTGGGGATATTCAATCGGGTCACCCGAGGGCGGGGCATAGCGCAACTGATCACGGCCGATTTCCTCGGCGGGCTCCATCCACTGGAGGGGGCAACCGAGTTCAGCAGCCCGCTGGGCGACGACTGTCGCTGCTGTAGGCGGTAGCGGCCCCACCACCGCCGGGCGACCCGGCTTGAGGATGCCTGCCTTCTCTCGGGCAATATCGGCCACGGTTGGCCCCAGGCGCTGCCAGTGCTCGAGGCTGATGGAGGTGATCACACAAACCAGCGGATCAGCGCACACATTGGTGGCATCTAAGCGGCCCCCCAGCCCTACCTCTACCACGGCTAAGTCCACCGACCGGGCTGCAAAGTAACACCACGCTGCGGCGGTAAAGACTTCAAATTGGGTGGGCGTGGGCTGCTGTGGATCGATAGCGGCTTCGACGGTTTGTAGGTGCGATCGCAGCGCCTCATCCGTAATCGGCTGCCCGTTGATACAGATGCGCTCATTCCACCGCACCAGGTGGGGAGAGGTATAGCGTCCCACTCGATATCCTGCCGCCTTGAGCATCGCCGATAGATAAGCGCATACAGATCCTTTGCCGTTAGTGCCCGTCACGTGGATGATCGCGACCCGCTGATGGGGATTACCCAGATTATTGAGCAGGTACTCGATGCGAGAGAGACCCAGGTCTACGCCAAATCGGGCGTATTTTTGGAGGATGTCGGCGGGAGGGGTGGGCATGGGGTGGTGGGTAGTGGGTGGTGGGTAGTGGGTAGGTAGGGACTGACCTTGTGCCTGCCCTATTTGGAATGTGAAAAGAAGTAGAGAAGGGTAGGGCGGTGGGGGTTTTAGGAAAAAGTCCAACAGAAAAAGGATGCCGCTACTAGCGACATCCTTTGTATTTTCCAGCAGAAGATTTCAGAAAGAGTAGGAGTAGCCATTTGGGCGAGGAATTAGCCTACCCTCCACCCACTACTCTCTACCCACTACCCACTACTCTCCACCTACTTATTCGGCTGAGGCGTCATCCGCAGGTAGGGTTTAACCTCAGTGACCCCTTTGGGAAACTGCTTCTTGGCATCTTCGGCGGAGATCGACGGCACGACCACACAACTACTCTCTACCCACTACCCACTACTCTCCACCTACTTATTCGGCTGAGGCGTCATCCGCAGGTAGGGTTTAACCTCAGTGACCCCTTTGGGAAACTGCTTCTTGGCATCTTCGGTGGAGATCGACGGCACGACCACACAGTCGCCGCCATCTTGCCAGTTAGCCGGGGTGGCGACCTTGTGATAGTCGGTCAGCTGCAATGAGTCAATTACCCGCAGTAGCTCGTCAAAGTTACGACCTGTGCTGGCTGGATAGGTAATCGTTAGCCGCAGTTTCTTGTTGGGGTCAATTACGAAGACAGAGCGCACTGTCAGGGTGTTGCCTGTGCTCGAATTGGGATGCAGCATCCCATAGAGGTTCGACACTTTCTTGTCATTGTCTGCCAAGATCGGGTAGTTGACATTGGTGTTCTGGGTTTCATTGATGTCACCAATCCAACCCTTGTGAGAGTCGGCATCATCAACGCTGAGTGCAATGGTTTTTACATTGCGTTTGCCAAACTCTTCTTGCAGTTTGGCCACCATGCCCAGCTCGGTGGTGCAAACGGGGGTATAGTCAGCCGGGTGAGAAAAGAGCACAACCCAGCTATCACTGGCCCAATCGTAGAAGCTGATTTCGCCCTCTGACGATTGCTGCGTAAAATCTGGAACCTGATCACCTAGTTGAAGCGCCATGACTGAATTTCCTATATTTCCTTGATTCTTTCAGAACAAAAAGGTTTACCCGTAAAGCTAAACCTTAGATCTCTATGAACACGCCCAAAAGTAAGCGTTTCAACCATCCTGTCATAAACCCCGGTATTCCGGTCGGAGTTTAGTGGATTTCTTAATTATCCTAGCGTGAATAGGTAAAACTGATACCACCCCATCTTGGGATGTATGCTTTATTACCCGTTTTTTACAGTAGTCAATCTTCAGAAGGTCAAACCGTTGTGTGACTGGCTCGTTATGAATTGTTTGCTTTAGCAACGTTTCTTTAGAAACTTACCGCCTGTACAGATGATGCATTTAACGTTCCTACACGCTATCCCTGTACGGGCTATCCCTGTACGGGCGTTGCATGCAACGCCCGTACCCCATACCCAAATATTCCAATCCTAAATAAATCGCTGCCAACGTCCCTGCTACCTGGATCTCCCCGGCTCGAATTCGCTCGTGAATTTCGGCGATGGGCACCCGCACAACGTCGATGTCTTCGGTGACGTCTAACTTTTGGGCCATGCCTTGGGAAACGTCTTGGGCTAAAAATAAATGAATCTGGTTGGTTTCTTTGACGGGGTTGTCGTATAGCGTCGATAGGAGGATTAAGGCGTCCGTGGTATAGCCGGTTTCTTCCTCCAACTCTCGCAGGGCGGCGACGTCGGCTTTTTCGACATGGGGGTCAAAGGTGCCCGCTGGCAGCTCAAGTAGCACGGCCTGCGCTCCGTGGCGATATTGATGGACAAAGACAATTTCTTGCTGAGGGGTGATGGGTAACACCAAAGCCACGTCAGGGCGCACACTGACGAAGTAGTCATCGATGATCTGGCCGTTAGGGAGCCTGACAACATCCTGACGGACTTTATACCAGGGGTGATCAAAGGCGAGGTGCGATCGCAAAA
>JBCCRZ010000068.1:0-15098 GCA_039200855.1 Cyanobacteria bacterium P01_D01_bin.44
CTGCTTATTGTGCCCTGAGTCTGACCCCGTTTAAGCGTCTGTAAAAACTGCTGTTTCATGCTTTTAAATCCATCAACTATAGCCTGCCGACAGAATTTACTACTTCCGCCGAGTTCTGTATCTAAATTGCCAATAAGAGAGAAATATGACCAGTCGGTCAAAAAGCTTTGACTTTTTAATTTTGGTATAGTCCAATGCTCATATATCCAATCGGGAATTGAGTTATGTTTAGAATGTTGAAGCGCCGATCTACAGCAAGCTAAGATAAGCGTCTGCAATATGATTGACGATACAAAGCTAGTTTGGGATCTGCAGCGAGCCAACCAAATCGCTCAGAAATTTTCGACTTCGCTAGACCTGGCGGAGATTGCTCACATTGCAACAGATGGGCTGGTTGAGCATTTTGACTGTGCATTTGCTCGGCTTTGGCTGGTTGAGCCCGACGGTAAACTGTTGCGATTGGTGGCATCGTCGGGTCTATATACTCGCCTAAATGGTTCCTTCAGTCAGATCCCAATGGGTGAACTCAAGATTGGGAAAATTGCTCAAAGTCGCATCTCTTTGTTGAGTAATAATTTGGCACAAGAGCATTGGGTAGGACGCCCTGAGTGGGCGATCGCCAATAATATTAACAGTTTTGCAGGGTACCCTCTGGTGAGTGGTGACAGAGTGATCGGGGTACTGGGCATTTTTGGCCACAATCCCATGCGGTCTGAATTTTTAGAAGTCTTGTTAAGCCTCTGTACGACTCTGACGGTAGCTCTAGAAATTGCCAAGCAGCACCACCAAAATTCACGGGCAGTCACGGCAAAAGCTGCCCTGACCGAACGGTCACTATCTGAGAGCCTGGCTCAGGTATTAGTCCAGGCGAAGCTGACCGTGTTAGGCACGGAGCGATGTCTTGACCTATCACAAACGCAGCTATTTTTAAGAGTGGCTGAGGTTCTTAAAACCTTGGAGTGCACCTACTGTCGATTGACCTATGAAGCCGAGTCAGTTTCTTTAGAAGCAATTGCTGCGACTACGTCCAAAGTCTCTCAAGAGCAAGAAACGTGGAAGCAATCAGCCTTTAGTCATCTGACCTTGATTGTGTCTTGTTTTGGCGGCATTCTTAAGGTCAACACCGAGGCCAGTATTCAGGCAATGCAGGTTTCTCTAACCTTTCCATCCTCGGCAGCGCTGCCTGCTCTGTCACTCCGGGTGCAATGTCATCAACCGCTGTTGCAAACAGGCTTTACACAGCTTGCCTATTCAGCCGGGTTGCGCGTGCAGACCGAGGCAGATCCGCAGCTGCCCCTGCTGACAGATCAGGCTTCTCTGGTCGACAGTAGCGATCGCACAGTCTGGGTTGCTCATCCATCAGTTGCGATCCCTGGTGGGGTCAAGGCCCGAGTCAATCTGTCTACTACGCCAGAGCAGCTACGAGACGCTGTCGAAGCTGTCATGCGAGGCGATACCTGGGGGCTCGATCGCGATACCCAAACGCAGCAGCGGCTCTCTAACCGAGAGCAAGAGGTGATTGCACTACTCGCTAAAGGACTGCGCGATCGCGAGATTGCCAAGCAGCTTTACATTAGTGATAGCACCGTCAAGTTTCACATCAACAATATTCTGGCTAAGCTGGGTGCAAAGACTCGGATGCAGGCACTTTATCAGCTGATGAGCAGCGAAGGACTGACGCTTTAAGTTACCAGTGCCAGACATACTCAAACTGTTCAAAAAGCTGAGCTATCTGGTCTTTCTGAATTAATGAGACGCCTGCTATGAGCCGATTTTGAGGTAAACCACGGGCCTGGATGTCTTCTGCGATCGCATAAATAGAAATCTCTTTGTCAATCATCACCTCCAGATCCCGATCTAGCTCAGGCGGCTGCGTTTGTATCCAGGTGCCAAAGTGCAGCTCGAACGGTTTTTGCCCGGTGACTAAATAATTGACCGCATTTCCCCTCAGCAAAATCGAAATGTCAACTCCTGCATTTTGAAAGCTCTGACTCAGCCAGAGAATGGTGTCGTCTTGTTCTTCTAAAGTCGCTCTGTAGGCTGTCTCGACGATATTCAATACCTTCATTGTGCTCTCCTTCAGCGAGTCGGGATGACCAACACGCCGTCGCTTTGTTTAACAGATTGGATAAAATCGGCGGGGCCACCTCTAAGCGGTCCATCAATCCAATCCCCGGCCCCTCTTTCATCGACACACAGGCCGCAGTTGACCCATCGCAGCGTAACGCCCTTGTCTTGAGCAAGCCTGAATAAAGCAGCAATCCAGTCTTTGGTGGTGGGATGATTTTCTTCTTCTAAAGTCGTGCCTTTGATAGCGTTAGCATGGGGCGCTTGTGCTTTCATCGTCAGGTTGACAGCCCCTTCGTAAGCAAATACATGGACGTGATGACCTTGATTTAGCGCACTGTGAATGATTCTTAGCGCTGTAGTAGAGTTAGCAGATTCGTAAGGAGCATCCATGATAGCGATGCTCAGAGTTTTAGATGACATATTAACTCCTTTTGTCAGTGCCAAATAGCTTTAGTATCCGGCGTTAGGCAAAGTTTAATCAGCTGGTCAAGATTACTGGTTTCTACGCTGGCGGCAATATCTTGAATGCCTCGTTCCTGCAGGGCAAAGAAATCAGCAAGGATATTGATCCCTAAAGCTTTAAGGCTAAAAAAATGCTTCTCGAAGGGAGTTCCCTTTCGAGCTGTTAGCACACCATTTTGTAGGAGAAACAGTGTTACCTTATGCTCGCTTTTCTTCAGATTCGTGATTATCTCCTGCATATTTGCCCAATCAGCAGAGTCGTAGGGGTCTCTTGATTCTAAAATTATGTAGTGAGTCATCTGTTTTTTTCTGGAAGCTCAATTTGTTGACCATCTTTTAACACTGAACGAACTTAGATCATGCCTGCCATGCCACTATTAAAGAATAGCGATCGCAAGCTTTCTCACTGAAGATGCTTTCAGGAAATCTGACAAAAGCGCCAATGTCTGCGCCTGTTATCCTGGCAAGCTGGTGTAAAAAGGTCTGAAATATTGACTCAAAGGCGACTAAGCAGCCGTAAATCAAGATTTCAGATTTGGCTGACAGCGCCTGTCGCCATCGCCGCAAATCATCTAGATAGGCTTCGAGCGTCTGACTGTTGAGCTGAGTCAGGCCAAGCGTTGTTTTAAGTGTTTCATGTGGGTAATTTATCGAGCCCAACTCGATTGCAAAAGGCACCAAAGCTTTCATCCAATTCACGGTGAACTGTAAAGTGCCGGAGAATGGGTTCTAAAAAAGCTTCTAAATTGTCAAGTCGCAGGTTTTGCACGTAGGGCTGGGCTAGTTTAGTGCCGTCTGGTGTTCCCCCCAGCCAGACCTGATAGGTGCCAGGGCCACTGCCGACAAAGCCCAACTCTGCTAGATAGGGACGAACACAGCCATTAGGGCAGCCCGTCATGCGAATTACCAGCGATTCGTCAGCCATGTCTAGCTTCTCTAGCAGTTGACTGATTCGTCTCAGAACGGAGGGCATCACCCTTTCTGACTCGGTAATGGCTAAACCGCAGGTGGGTAGCGCGGGACAAGCCATCCCATAGCGAACCAGACGACTGAGTTGGTTTGGGTCAGTTTCAACGCCGTGGGTTTTTAGGATTGTTTTGATAGTTTTGCGTTGCGATCGCTCAATCTCATGCAGGATAATATTGTGATTGGGCGTCAGCCGCAGTGGCAAATTAAACTGCTCCACAATTTTTCTCAAAGCTGTTTTTAGCTGTAGACCGCCTTTGTCCTGGACTCGGCCATTCTCAACTAAAATGCCGAGAAAGAGTTTACCATCCCCTTGCTCATGCCAGCCTAAAAGGTCTTGTGACTGCCATGCTGGCAGGTCTCTAAAGGGTTCTAAGGGCTTGCCAAAGTAGGACTCAACTTTAGCTTTAAACTTATCTATTCCCCAATCGTGGATCAGGTATTTCATCCGAGCATGAAGTCGATTGGTGCGATCGCCATAGTTTCTTTGGATTTCACCAATCGCTTTTAGCAGCGCATAGATATCTTCTTTCTTGACATAGCCAAGCGGATCAGATAGACGGGCAAAGGTCTCTTCTTTATTATGGGTACGTCCCATTCCCCCACCGGTTAATACATTGAACCCCTCCAGTTCATCCTCTTGGTTGAGGATAACGACCAGGCTGATATCGTGAGTATACACATCGACTGAGTTATCGCCAGGAACTGTTACGCAACATTTGAACTTTCTGGGCAAATAGTGAGGGCCGTAAAATGGTTCTGTTGTTGTCTCAGTCGGTGTTTCCTGATTAAATTCTCGCTGTCTGATCGCTTTATGAATCGGATCCTCTTCGGCACTGATCAGCTTGTCACCATCGAGCCAGATTTCATAATAGGCTCCTGTTTGTGGCGCAAATAGATTGGCAACTTTGTTAGCATACTCCCAAGCATAGCTGTAGTCTGGGCGATGCTTATACGGTGCAGAAGGAGCCATGACGTTGCGATTGAGATCGCCGCAAGCCCCTAGCGTTGAACCCATATTGCGAATAATATCGGCAATCACGGTTTTGAGATCTTGCTTGAGAACGCCGTGCATTTGAAAAGATTGACGGCTGGTCACCCTCAGGGTTTGATTACCATAGCGGTCTGACAGCCGATCAAGCGTCAAATAAAACTGGGGTGAGACAAGCCCCCCCGGAGTGCGCGTCCGTAGCATCATTTGGTAATCCTTCTCTTGCCCTTTGACGCGATTGTCGCGGTTGTCCTGCTGGTAAGACCCGTGAAATTTAAGAATCTGTAAAGCTGCTTCGCTGAAGTGATTTGTGTCTTGCAACAGCTCTGCCGCCAGAGGTTCGCGCAGAAAATTACTGTTTGCTTTAATATTTTCTATCCTTGAAGGCTTTTTCTTGGGGCGCTTTGCGGAGGTCTCCATTTCCCTAACTTAGAAACAACAGCTTATGCTGGCTACTTAAAGACGAGTTCTGTTACAGCCTACATAGACAGAGGAGGTGATGGCAACTCTTTATTTTGTGAGGATTTTACAGCCTCTCAAAGGCCAACCTTTGAGGGCTCTCTAATTGGCTATACCCCAAACTGAGAAAGGCTTTTTTGACTGCTGCCCCCTTTGACATGACAGTAATTGTTGTCGTATTCACCACGGGTATGGTCTGCTCCCCTTTCCCCTTCCCCCTTTCCCCTTCCAGCCAAGTTTTATTTTTGTGCAATCCCTCAGAGAGTCCCTATCAGTTTTGCCAGGTAAATGACGGGTTGACCAACATATTTATCAATCAAGCAATCATACCTGTTGATTTTGTTAGGGGGCAGTGTCTGTTTTTTTGTCAGGTGACCAAACTTGCTTCAAATAGATATGCTCATGAGATATGACTATAAAGAAGAGGACTCCAATATGATTCGACTGTTAGTGGGTGTATTGGTCTTTGTGATTAATGGCGTCTACCGCAATCGCCCCTATCCGCGTTTTTACGTGCTCGAGACCGTTGCACGTGTTCCCTATTTCTCTTATCTTTCTGTGTTGCATCTATATGAAACGCTGGGATGGTGGCGAAAAGTAGATTGGCTCAAAGTTCACTTTGCTGAATCCTGGAACGAGCTTCACCACCTGTTAATCATGGAATCATTAGGCGGTGATGGTCGCTGGGCTGATCGGTTTTTGGCACGCCATACGGCCTTAGTCTACTACTGGATTGTTATTGTGCTCTATTTGGTGTCTCCTAGAGCAGCCTATCATTTTATGGAGCTAGTTGAGCAGCATGCCTATACAAGCTATAACAAGTTTCTGAAGCAAGAAGAAAAGGCACTAAAAAGCCAGCCAGCTCCCCAAATTGCCATTGATTACTATCGAGATGGCGATCTTTACATGTTTGATGAATTTCAAACAGCACACTTACCAGCTCACCGTCGGCCTGAAATCAACAGTCTTTACGATGTGTTTGTAGCGATTCGAGATGACGAAATGGAACATGTCAAAACGATGGTGGCCTGTCAACAGCCTGATGCCCAACAGACGTTTGCTAGCCCCCATACTCATTTACAGCCGACAAAGCTTTAAGGGCTTAAGTAAACTGCAAGAGTGCTTTCAGGGATTGTTTAGAGACATGTAGATGAGAACAGTACAGGTTGAAATGCGTGGAGCTTTTGATAATCTAAAAATTGTTGATCAACCTATACCAATACCCAATGATTACGAGGTGCTGATTAAGCTGCAGGCAGCATCACTCAATTGGAAAGACATGCTGATGATCATGGGTGGGTTCGGCGTTGGTGACGATCTTGAGCTCCCGTTTATTCCTCTCAGTGATGGAGCCGGGGAGGTGGTATCGGTGGGCAAACAGGTAACTTGTGTCCAACCGGGTGATAAAGTCAATCCGCTCTTTTATCAAGAATGGTTTTCGGGTCAATTTACAGCAGAGGTAGCAAAGAGTTCTCTCGCCGGAGAACGCTACGGAGGTATTCTCAGCGAGTATGTGTGCCTTAATGAAAACGGCGTTACAAAATATCCGAAACATCTAACAGCGGTGCAAGCAGCAACGTTACCCTGTACAGGAGTCACAGCTTGGTCGGCCCTATCTCAAACAGGGGTTAAGTCGGGTGATGTTGTACTGCTGCAAGGGACAGGTGGCATATCTACCCAGGCATTGAAATTTGCAAAGGCTGCTGGGGCTAAAGTCATTATTACCTCATCCAGTCATACAAAGCTTGAAAGAATCAAGGCTATGGGTGCCGATCATCTAATTAACTATCGTGATACGCCAGACTGGGCCAGCGAAGCTGTCAAGTTAACCGGAGGACGCGGCGTTGATATTGTTTTAGATGTAGGCGGTGCTGCGACACTCCAGCAGTCTATCAACTCTGTTAAGGTTGGTGGAGTAATTGCTATTGTCGGTGTGCTGTCAGGCGTGATGAAAGATCTTGTGATTTCTGAGCTGATGTTCAAGTCGATACGGCTTCAGGGTATCTCGATTGGGAGTCGCGAGCATTACCAAGATATGGTAAGGGCAATGGAGCTTCATAGTATTCTTCCCGAAGTCGATAAGGTATTCCCAATGGAGCAGACATCTGCTGCATTAGCCTATCTACAATCGGCTAGTCATGTCGGCAAGATCGTAAT
This sequence comes from Cyanobacteria bacterium P01_D01_bin.44, assembly GCA_039200855.1. Classification (GTDB taxonomy): domain Bacteria; phylum Cyanobacteriota; class Cyanobacteriia; order Phormidesmidales; family Phormidesmidaceae; genus SIO4C1. The sequence continues at coordinate 7,106 of JBCCRZ010000068.1, forward strand.
TGATATTAAACATTGACAAAACCAATCAAAAGGAGAAACGCGATGATGACTCAAGAACACCCGAATATCTTTCTTTTAAGCCGATTAGACATTGGTAACCTAGCTGGATGTGCCGATCTTTTTGCAAAAGAGTTTGTCTGGCATTTTTTCAATCCTCGCTTGCTAAATCTCCAGGGTGATTATGTGGGGATGGCTGGCCTTCAAACCTTTTTTGAGAAACTAGCCGCCACCACTGGCGGTACGTTTCGCGTTGAGCCGCTATCCGCTACGCCTATCGGAGATGAGCTGGTTGTTGTTCACGCTAGAGACCGCATGACATTTGAAGGGCAGCCTATCGAACTCGATGCGGTTGTTGTCTGGCGAATCGTTGACGGGCTTATTGCCGAAGCGTGGGATATCCCATCTGTCTACACAGAATCTCTACAGGCTGCTGCATGAGCTATCTTAGATAGCGAGATATTTCGCTGGCGTGAACCATGACTCACATTGGTATACTCTGCCCTACATTGAGCGGTCATCTAAATCCGATGATGGCTCTGGGTTGCGGGCTAAAGCTGGCTCAGCTTTGTCAGCAGCCTGCCGAATTTGAGTTTCCAAGACTGTCCTTACCCGCCTGCTTTCACTTTACAGGGCCATATTCCAATCCGGCCAGTCGGGAACCAGTTCCTTTCCCGTTTGAGAAACTGACCGGACAGCCGCTGATTTATGCCTCTCTGGGTACATTGCAAAACCGTTTGTTTGGTTTGTTTCAGACAATTGCAGAAGCCTGTCAAGACCTGGATGCCCAACTGGTGATTACCCTGGGGGTTAGCAGTACTCCAGACTCGTTGCCCTCGCTGCCAGGAGCTCCTATAGTGGTTGGCTACGCCCCCCAGTTGGAACTGTTGAAAAAAGCCACGCTGACCGTTACCCATGCGGGTCTGAATACGACTTTGGAATCCTTGGGCAACGGCGTACCTATGGTAGCCATTCCAATTACTAACGATCAGCCGGGTGTAGCAGCGCGGATTGCCTGGACTGGAACTGGAGAATTTATCTCTCCAAAGCGTCTAAGCACTCCCAAGCTACAACATGCAATCAAACAAGTCTTGACTGAGACGTCTTACCAGAAAAATGCCGTCAGATTACGAAACGCGATTAGAGCCGCAGGCGGTGTGAATCGAGCCGCTGACATTGTTGAGCAGGTTATACAGACAGGCAAACCCGTCTTAGCTTAAATTCCGGGCATAGTTACGGCAAAAAGTTATCAACAAACCTCTGGCAAGAGATGCGCGATCGCATCTCTGATTGGTGTCCATTCAAAGAATGTGTTGATTTCTCCTTTAGGGACATCAATAAAGTAGCGGTTATCATTTAGTCCGAAGGTATCATCGGCCTTGACAGTCTTTGTCACAGACAGCAGCCCTATCTCGTCTTTGTAAATGAAGGCTCAGTGTCTGAAATAAAAGCTTCCACATCAAGATAAACTAGCTAAGGCAGGAGGAAAGAAATGTTAGCCCACCCAACCTCTTTCGTTGCCCAACGCAACGGTCAAGACGCGAGTATTGTAGAACTTGGACAACTAGCCTTTAATGGCTATGCTCACTTCACAGCCATGCAGATACGTGGCGGCAAGGTTCGAGGGCTTGACCTCCATTTAGAACGGCTAAAGTTTGCCTCTATAAAATTGTTCGGCCAGGCATTGTCCGACGATCAGGTGCGGGCCTACTTGAGAGCGGCTATTGAAGCTGGCCCGTCTGATCTTTCTCTAACGGCCACGATTTACTCACCTAAAGGCGAGTTCACAGTTGCTGTAACAAATGCAGAGCCAGAGGTATTAATCCGAACCGGACCAGCCGCTTCTGGTCCAGAGGGACCGCTAACTCTGGCGACTGTCAACCACGAACGGTTCTTACCTCAAGTTAAACATGTTGGCGAGATGGCTAAAACCTATTTCCTCAGACAGGCTGTCGAACAGGGGTTAGACGATGTTGCCTTTGTTGACAGTCGAGGCCGACTCAGCGAAGCAACCATCTGGAATTTAGCTTTTTGGGACGGCAATTCAGTGATCTGGCCTCTGGCTGAGATACTCCCCGGAACCATGATGGGAACTGTCCGCCGCCAACTAGAACGACTTGGAATTTCCCAGCGCGTCAAAGAGATTACGCTGGCCGACCTGCCAGCATTATCCGGGGGGGTGGTCATGAACTCATGGACGCCTGGTATAGCAGTCAGCCAAATAGGCTCGGTCCCCTTGCCAGAAGCACCCGCCTTCCTAGAATTGCTTCACCGAGCCTACCAAGCCGAACCGCTTGTTTCACCGTGAGTTCTGTATTATCCTGCCTTGTTTAAGGCAAAAAAAGACGGCTATGCCAATCCCTCAGGAATACCAACGGGCGACAGATTACTTTTATGAGTTTCTCCTTGATGCTCGTGACACAGCAGGTTTGGGAAGCACCCATCAGACCTATACTATGGTGCAAGGGGTGCTTCGGACCTTTCGACGTCGTCTTGACATCAAAGACGCCATCCTTTTCGCAAGTGTCCTTCCCGCCGTGCTACGAGCCATTTTTGTAACGGACTGGAATACTGATGAGCCTCGTCGTCCTTTTGAGCCTCGAGCCTTGATGAACAAAGAGATCCAGGCACTGCGTGCTGGCCACAACTTTGCAACTGAAACCGCTATCGGTGATGTTGCAAATGCGCTGAGACGGCATGTGGACGAGGACGCGTTTAATCAAGTTCTCGCAGAGCTTCCTGAGGGCGCTGTGGAGTTCTGGCAATAGCGATCGCAGGACCCTTCATGTCTCTGGCAGAGCTTTTACTCCGGTCATGATTAAATCGAGCTTCCAAAACGGCTACCGGCATGGTACGTGATTGAACATTGTTTCAATGGTTCAGCCCTGCTAGCTGCAAGGATAGTTCTAAGGAGTTGATTCGATGGATATTATGGACGCGGTTTCTGAGACCGCATTAATCACCCTAAAAGCAAGAGTCATTGAAACAGAAAAACCGTATCCAATTATTCAGGATGCTGTGGGCAAGCAATGTTTAGACATTATCCAATCTCACCTATCCGCTGACATTCAGAATAGAATCCTGGACCGGAAATTGCCACCTTCTTTGACCAACCATATTGCCCTTAGGGCCCGTAAATACGATGCCGAAACAAGTGCTTTTATCGACAATAACCCTGATGGCCTGGTTATAAGCCTTGGCTGCGGCTTCGATACAAGATATTGGCGGGTATCGAACAAAGCATGGAACTATGTCGAAATTGATTTGCCTGAAGTTGTTGCAATCAAGCGAAAGATTTTAGCTGATCTTATTACCTACCCTATGATTGGCTGCTCAGTGTTAGATAAAAAGTGGATAAAAGAAATACAGCGGCTACAAACCAAAAATGTTTTCTTTGTCGCTGAAGGATTGTTGATGTACTTAGCCCCAGCAGATGTCATACGCCTTTTTGATAGTCTATCGCAATCATTTGCCAACTCATTTATTCTTTTTGAGACTGTTCATCAGAGATATACTCAAGGTCTCTGGAAAAAGAATGTCGAAGCTAAGATGAAACGTACCTTGGGTACTGATGCAGGGATTGCCTATCAATTTGGTGTTACAACCGCAAGAGAAATTGAAACTTATGGCAACGATATTGAAGTTGTCGAAGAATGGTCATATTTTCAGGACGAAGACATAAAACCGAAATTCTTGCGGTTATTTCGATATCTCAAATTTTTCACGCGATCGCAATGGACTATAAAAGCTAAACTAAACTAGATTCGATGTACTTCGCATGTACGTTATGGGGATGCTTAAACACCGTCCATGAAAACAGCGTTGGAGCGAACCGCCGAGAGCCGGAGTACAGCCCCGATTTGATTTAAAACTTTCTTAAGTTCTATCCTGATCGCCTCAATGGTTTTGTCTCCGATGTTTTCAACTGAGTGGATGGCTTCTGAAGCCATCCACTCAGTTGACCAGGGTTGTGTCGAGCCATCTGTCTCAAATTGGCCCCGGCCTGATGCATCGTAGTAGCGCACTGGCGAATCCTGCAATATAAGGAGCCAGGCTCTTGCGATATGAGGCTTACTTTGAGTCATTGTTCTAAATCGTGAATGAATAGATCTTGCAAGATTTCTTCCACGGTCTGTGCGATCGCAACAAAAGCTTCCTGAATATCGGCCTTAGTCGGGGATGGAGACTCATTCTGGTGTGCTTTGTAAACAGGCAAATCTGATAAATGGGTTGAAGAAGGGGTATTTTTCATAATGGATTTTTTCAAACAATAATAAATTCACGGGAGAGATGCTGGTCAAAAGCGTTCACCGCCTGTGCCACACCGTCTTCTGGGTGATATGCATAATTTGTCTCCAGTGTGTTTGGGTGGAGCTATTCTGGCAAAACAGCAATCGCCTCAACTTCAAACAGCATGCCATCCAGCGCTAGCCTTGGCACAGGGACTAAAGTTTGCGCAGGTGATCTCTGCCCCCAAATGGTCACTATTTCAGACGTTAGCTGTGCTAGCTTCTGCTCATCGTGGTCAACAATAAAAGTGCCGATCTTGACAACCTGTTCAGGAGCAGCGCCTGCGGCAGCTAAGGCTCTTTTCAGATTTTCAAAGGCTTGTTTTAACTGGGTGACAAAGTCATTCGGAAGATTGCCATTTTTGTCCTCGCCGCCCTGACCAGCAATGTAGACAGTTACACTACGAGCCGGGGCAATCACGATGTGGGTATAGCCATTGGAAGTTGGATCGTATAAATTGGCTGGATTGATAAATTTTAATTCTTGTGGTGACATGTTTACTTTCCTCGTAATGTCGTATCGCCAACGTTGCTAAACATGAACTTCGTCAACAGCATCCGTGCCTCAGCCCAATTGACGGATTTATAAAGCCCTTTAAAGCGTAGTCATCAGCGAGCGTAGCGCAGATTATTGATTACCATCTCAGCCACATTTTTTGAGAAGCTCTTTTTTAACTTGTTTGGGTTTCTCATAAAGTAGAGCGACTGAATCTGGTTATCAACAATCTCAATGGCTACAACGCTGGCAACCTCGCCGTTGAGCGTGTAAATGAGGCCGGGTTGACCATTGACCTGAGCCAACTCTACCTCATAGCCTAGCCCCAGCCTTTGCCCACGACGGTAAATCGCTCGCAAGAAACCTGCGACCTTGGCCGCACCGTGTAAGGGCTTGAGACAGGCCACAACCTGACCACCCCCGTCAGACCACAGGGTAATGTCTTTAGCCAGTAAGTCGAGCAGCCCTTGAAAATCACCCTGCTGAGCGGCCCGCATAAATCTGTGGGTAAGCTGTTCCTGCTGCTGAAGCGAAGCCTGAAAGCGCGGTCGCTGGTCGGCTAGATGCTGACGCGCTCGTCGAGCAATTTGACGACAGTTGACAGCCGTTTTCTCAACGATCTGACCAATTTCGTTATAGTCATAGCCAAAGGCTTCTCGCAGCAAAAAGACAGCCCGCTCTAGCGGAGATAGCCGTTCTAGCAAAACCAGAAATGCCATTGTCAGAGAGTCTGCTAGCTCAGCGATAGCGCTTGGGTCGCTAACCCGATCTGTGACAATGGGTTCAGGTAACCACGAGCCGACATACTGTTCGCGCTGGACTCGGGCTGAGCGCAGCCGATCGATGCATAGGCGAGTGACAATTGTAGTGAGATAGGCTTTGGTAGATTTGACGGTTTGCTCAGAGGTTTGCTGCCACCGGAGAAAGGTCTCCTGCACCATGTCTTCAGCATCCATGACGCTACCGAGCATACGGTATGCGATCGCAAACAAAAGCGAACGATACTGGTTAAAATCCTCAAGCCTGTCTGTTGAACTGTTATTTGTTGCAGAAACCATAATGACCTCTTTTGGAAGGGGTTAGGGGCTGGGTGATAGGTGATAGGCCCACCACCGTTCGGCTGAGCGCTCACGTCGAAGCCTACTACCCACTACCCACCACCTCTCTTCAAAAACCTCACTTTAGCCAACAGGCGTATAGCTACCGGGTACTATCTGCGTGGCAATACTAAGACGATTCCAGGTGTTGATCATGGCGATTGCCGTCAGCAGTTTAGCAATTTGCTCAGGGGCAAAGTAGCGACTTACCCCCTCATAAACGGTATCGGGTACGCCATCTTTACCAATCAGCGTGACGGCTTCGGTCAAAGCTAGGGCCGCTCGCTCCTGAGGTGTGTAAAAAGGCGTTTCTCTCCAGGCGCTGAGGCCGTAGAGCCGCTGCTCTGTCTCGCCCATGTGTCGGGCGTCTTTGGTGTGCATGTCAATGCAGAAAGCACAGCCGTTAATTTGGGAGGCTCGGGTTTTAATCAGCTCTAGTAGAGTTTTGTCTAGCCCACTTGAGCGCACATATTTTTCTACCCCCATAATGGCCCGATAGGCAGCGGGCTCAACTTTGTTAAATTCAAATCTTGTCTGCATGGGTACTTTTCCTTATTGAAGGTCTTCATTACCGAAGACGAGGCAGGTGTTTTAAATGTGACATCTAACATCTGTGACATCTAACATCGCTCATAATCTGAATATCTTTTTCTCTCAACAACTATTTGTCTGCTGCGGACCCTCTCTTCAGCTTTGCTAAAGTCTATATTATCCAATGATATTACCCACTGTCTGTTATCGAGATAAACTGTACCCGATTGAGGTCTATTCATGAACTGTCATCGTACTCATAATAGAGAGAAACTGTTATACTGAGATCTTCTTGACTACAACAGCTATAGAGGGCTCGTTTTATGATAGAAAAGGATACGCTCAGTACAGACTCAGTAAACCCAAATGTGTCCATAGCATCTGATATTCCTGCCTATGTGCCCAGATTTGACCGGGCAAAGCCAGTGATTGCAGTTGTTGCAGAAAATAGCTTCACCGAGTTGACAGACTATATTGTTCCCTATGGCATTCTGGCTGAGTCAGGGGTTGCGGAGGTATTTGCGATCGCAACAACCCCAGACCCTATCCGAATGCTGCCGGCCCTTCGCTTCAAACCGCAGGCTACAATTGCAGAATTTGACTCACGCTTTCCAGAGGGGGCTGACTATGTAGTTGTCCCTGCTGTGATGCGTCAAAAAGATCCGGCTTTACTGGGATGGGTCCGCGCACAGGCAGACAAAGGGGCTACGCTTGTAGGCGTGTGTGATGGGGTTTGGGTACTCGCGAACGCGGGTCTGCTCAAGGGCCGAAAAAGCGTTGGACACTGGTTCTCTTTTAATCGACTCAAAAAGAAATTTCCTGACACTGAATGGCTGCGAAATACTCGCTATGTTGCAGATGGGAACGTGATTACCACGACGGGGGTAACCGCCGCGATTCCTGTGTCGGTGGCGTTGGTGGGTGCGATCGCAGGTCAGGATCACGCTGCCGCACTCGCTCAGCGCATCGGCATTCAAAGCTGGGGCACAGCACATCAGAGTGAACAGTTTAAGCTGAAGCCAAAACACATCCTGACAGCCCTCACCAACGGATTTTTATTTTGGTCACACAAAGATATTGGCATTCCTGTTAGTGACGGCATTGATGAAATCGCGCTATCACTGGTCGCGGATGCCTATTCACGCACGCTTCGATCAAAAGCCTTCTCGCTGTCTCTCTCTGATGAGGTGGTGACGACCAAGCGCGGACTAGCGGTTTTGCCCGATAGAGTCCAAAACGCTGGCAAGGCAGTCGATCGCACCGTTGAGTTGCACAGCAATCTGTCACCCGTCTCATCGCTTGACGCCACCTTGCAAGAGATCGAGCAGCGATACGGCTCTAAAACGGCAGACTTCCTGGCTTTACAGCTCGAATATCCGCGTTAGGGAGAATTAGAAATTGACGAATGAAAATGACAGCGCTGGCAGGGCCATTCTCAAAAAGGTAATTGCTCAACCCGGATGAAACAAAGAAAGTCCAGGGGAGAGAGCAATCTGGATTGCCTGAAGAGCAGACAGCCCTTGCCGCTTACCTGTATTCACCACAGATCGAACTGATGAAAATAAGTCTCGCCCCCAATCAGA
>JBCCRZ010000069.1:0-14941 GCA_039200855.1 Cyanobacteria bacterium P01_D01_bin.44
CCTGTTTTGCCGATTCCGGATCGTATTCGTAGTCCCCCACCTCATCGCTGGTGTAGTCATCTAGCGAAGGCGGCACAAAATGGCCGGTTGTTTCCCCAAGCTCCCCCCAAAACGCTTCCACGATAGAGGCTTTGTTGATTGCTTGAGCAACTGCCCGTCGCACCTCCACCGAAGCCAGCGGCTCATAGCTAGGATTCAGGGCCAGATAGCCCACGTTAAACGAAGGGCGGAAGACAGCCTCTAGATTGGGATCTGACTCAATTTCGGGCAGCTGGTCAGGGGTGAGATCAACGGTAAAATCTAAGGCACCCGCGCGCAACTGCGCCAGACGAGCCGCCGGGTCTTCGACAAAACTAAAGACTAGCTGATCGACCTTGGGGAGCCCCTCTTCCCAATAGTCTTCAAACTTAGACAGTGTGATGCGATCGCCACTGCGCCACTCCTCAAACACAAACGGCCCTGTCCCAACTGCAGTGCCGGATGGCGTTCCGTAGCTGGCTCCAGCCTCCTGGATAGCCGTTGGGCTGGCAATACCAAAGTAGGAAGATGAAATCGCCGCCGGAAAAGCAGCAAACGGCTCGGCTAGCTCGAACTCCACCGTCAAATCATCGGCTGCCCGCACATCAACCAGGGTAGAACCTTCTTCGCCTTTGAAGCCACCGAACAAATCGGTCCAGATCTCGTATAAATGCCCCTCTGCCCGAAAGCCATATTCAAAATCAGGATCCCACCAGCGATTCACATTAAAGACAACCGCGTCGGCGTCAAAATCAGTGCCGTCGTGAAATTTGACTCCCTCTCGCAGATTAAAGGTCCAAATGAGGCCATCCTCAGAGGCACTCCATTCGGTAGCCAGTCCAGGGATAAGCTCGGTACCACCGGGTTCATTGCTCAATAGATAGTTATAGATCTGAAGCTGGACGTACATCGAGTTGCCATCGGTGACATCCCCGGACCTAAGATTCACAGGTTGACCACCTGAACCAAAGACCAAAGCCCCCGTATCGGCGGGGGCAGCTGCCTGGTCGGCTGGGGTTGCCTCATCGGTTGCCCCTTGGGGAGAACCGTTGCAATTAGCCAGGGCAACAGCCAGACCTAACGCAAACAAGGCCAAAACAATGCGTCGAAACCACTGCCGAAAAAACCTTCGTCTGCTGATCATATCTTGCTCCCGATCCTCACTTTTCAAAAGTACAAGAATGAATTAAACGGACTTTAGCAAGCTCACTAAATGATTTTTCAAAAACTACAGGAATCTTTGCAAGGAAAGTGAGTAAATGGATACATATAGACTGATATTTTCTCCCTATTGTTTAAAATGAAAGTTGCGAAAAAGGGTTAAAAGTATCTTCATGGTGGAGTTTGAGTAACTGTTTTTAAGGCATTTAGCCTGACCAGGCTATCCAACTTTTGTGTTTTGAGATTTGTGTCTGATCCAGGTTTAAATTAATAGTTGTGATTGTCTTAGGGCTATTCTTAACTGATAGCATCTATCTCAGGTGAGAGATTTAAATAGATATCAAACTGTTGGATAAGATTCAGGCTTTTGCTCAATTTTTTTACATTTTAATCATTCAAACAGGTAGAAAAATGCCCTCTCCGATTCTTGATGTTCGTCATCTTTCAGTCGCGTTCCCGACTAAGACAGGGGCAGTGGAGGCGGTTAAGTCAGTCTCCTTTTCACTGGCCCCCGGGGAAACACTTGGGCTGGTGGGTGAGTCAGGTTCAGGTAAATCGGTGACCTCTCTGGCTGTGATAGGTCTGCTAGAACGGGCAGAGGTGTCGGGCGAAGTTTGGTTCCGTAGCGCACCTGATGCTGACCCTGTTGATTTGCTCAAGCTGTCGCGAGAGGAGCGGCGACGATATCGGGGCAGGCTGATCTCGATGATTTTTCAAGAGCCGCTGACCTCTTTGAACCCGGTCTATACCTGTGGTGATCAAGTGACAGAGGCGCTACGGCTGCATCAAGATCTCAGCGGAAAATCAGCAAAAGAGAAAGCCATCGAGCTGTTTGAAGAGGTAAAACTGCCAGAACCTGGGCAGATGTTAGGGCGTTATCCGCACCAGCTCTCGGGTGGGCAACAGCAGCGGGTCATGATTGCGATCGCACTCGCAGGCAACCCAGCGGTCCTCATTGCTGACGAACCGACCACCGCCTTGGATGTTACCATTCAATCTACCATTCTCGATCTGTTGCGCGATTTGCAAGCGGCGCGGGGCACAGCGATTATGTTTATCACCCACGATATGGGTGTGGTTTCAGAGATTGCCGACCGAGTGGCAGTCATGTATAAAGGCGATCTGGTTGAGATTGCTCCGGTTTATGAGCTCTTCTCCGATCCACAGCATCCTTATACGCAGGGCCTTTTAAACTGTCGCCCCCGACCCCATCAGCAGCTTAAGCGGCTGCCCACCGTGGGCGACTTTATGGAGGAGCGACCAGATGAGAGTGTCCCTGACAATGGGCCTGCAGTGCAAGTTGTGGCTAAGGTGCGCACGGCGGCTGAGAAAGCTGAGTTACTGGCTGAGGTGAGTGTGTCGGAAATTGAGCAGCATCGCCAGACGTTATGGCAACAGCCACCGCTGCTCAGGGTGCAAAATTTGATCAAGGCATTCCCCATGCGGCAGGGCTTTTTTGGGGCCAAAACAGAGTTTCGGGCGGTCGATGCGGTCAGTTTTGAGGTCTATCCAGGGGAGACGCTGGGGCTGGTGGGGGAGTCGGGCTGCGGTAAGTCTACGCTCAGCCGCTGTTTGCTGCGCCTGATTGAGCCGACCAGCGGCACGGCTGAGTTTGATGGTCGCTCTGTCTTAGCGCTGGGTGCTGCGGATATGCGTCGCCTGCGACGAGAGATGCAGATTGTGTTTCAAAATCCTTACGGATCCCTCGATGCTCGTCAGACGATTGGCTCTGCGATTACAGAACCGATGCGCATCCATGACTTGGGTGGCAGTGAGGCCGAGCGGCAAGCACGCGCCGCCAGTTTGCTAGAGCGGGTGGGTTTAGATGCGAGTGCGCTCAGGCGTATGCCCCATGAGTTTTCGGGGGGGCAGCGTCAGCGGATTTGTATTGCCCGCACCCTGGCCTGCGAGCCTAAGTTTATTATTTGCGATGAGTCGGTCTCGGCCCTCGATGTCTCGGTGCAGGCCCAGGTACTGAATTTGTTGAAAGACCTGCAGCAGGCGTTTAATCTAACCTACATTTTTATCTCCCACGACCTGAGTGTGGTGAAATTTGTGAGCGATCGCATCATGGTGATGAACAAAGGCAAAATCGAAGAAATTGGCCCCGCTGAAACGATTTATAATTCGCCCCAGCAGCCCTATACCCAGCAGCTGATCGCCGCCATTCCAGATGCCAACCTTGACACTATTCGCGATCGCACCGCTGCTCTCAGCCAGCGGTAAGGCGCTTGCAGCTAAATAAGCTCCCTGCCGTTGCCCATTACCCATTACCCATTACCCTTTTCATCCGGGGATTTTATTTTTGTGCAGTCCCCTAACGCTCTTTATTGACTTTCGCTGAAGGATAAATATACCGACCATTTTGCGTGCTTTCAAGGTGTGTCCATCAGAGAGAGCCTGAACGAAAAATCGTCGTTTCAGATTTCATCTATCCAGAGTCAATAAAGAGCGCTAAGCGGTCTATTTCACCCTGGCCCGAAAGCGCACGTAGCCATAGGCTTCATTTTTCGATCAGGTTATTGGGGGCAATGGCCCTATTACCCACTACCCCGTTGCCCAAAAACTAGGGCTCCACCTGCAAATCTGCTTCCTGGTTCACAAAGGTGATATCCACTCCGCGAATATCCTCAAAAACAAATTCCACCCGTCGGTTGCGTGCGTAATTCACCCGATCGGTCTCATCTACGAGCAGCTGTGTTTCCCCCAACGATCTCAGCGTCATCCGCTCTGCGGCAATCCCCTGTTGCATCAGATATCGTCGTACATTCTCAGCCCGACGACGAGCCAGATCCTGGTTATAAGCCACACTCGCCCGAGAATCCGTATGACCGTGTAGGTCAACGAGTAAGGTGGGGTACTGCTGCATCACCGCTGCGATTTGATCTAAAACAACTGCGCTGTCGGCGTTTATGAAATCTTTGTCCAGGCCGAAGTGGACGTTGCGGGGGACTTCTAAGCGCATGACTTCAGGGGCCGGGGGAGTAAGGGGAGCAGAGGGGGCAGGAGGAGTTGTACACTGTGGGTTCCTAAAGACACTCGCAGCTATGCGATTGGGGCGAGTCGAGCTAGATTCACCCAGGGCTAGGACCATCGTATTGAGGGCCGGTTCAGAGGTGCCATATTGCGGATCGGTGGCGATGCCGCTAATCACATCACCGGGTTGCAAGTCTTCTGAAACGTAGCTAAAGATGCCAGCAGCATCGACTGCCACCGTTGCTAGGGGGGCGGTCAGAGGTCCATATTCTCCCACACTGCCACGGGTGAGATATAGCTGCACCGTAGAGCCAGGATCTGCCGCGCCCTGCAATGCCACCGACCCATTAATGACAAAAAAATCAGGACTGTCAAACTGGGGCGGATTAATCGCACTGTTGCCCGTATCTCGCCGCCGATTGTGAGAGTCACGCAGTGGGTTAGGGCCATCTCCCCGTTGAAAGTCTTGCACACCTCGATTACGGCGAGTATTGAGGTCAATGCTGAGTCCTTCGATATTGTCAAAGCGGTTGTTCTCAATCACATTGCGCTGACTATGGGTAGTGCCGCCCTGGCTAAAGGCAGTGACGACCACACCGGGGCCTTTTTGATTGGCAATGTTATTGTCAACAACTCGGTGGTCGTTGCCCATCAGATAAATCGCCGCCCGCCGCAGCCGCTGACCATTAAAGCGAATATCATTGTTGCGAATCTCGACAGAGCCCTGGGGCTTAAACAAAAAGATGCCGCTACCGTCGTTGCCACACATTAAGTTATCTGCAATCAGACCATTATCAATGCGGCCATCCAGCCGAATACCATCGGGCATGCCTGCCAGGCCATTATTGACAATCAGGTTTTCAATAATCTCTAAATTCTCGGCGCGGGCACCGGTAATGATGCCGCTGCCGTCGTGGTAAGCAATCCGATTTTGTTGGATCTTGACCCCCTGGCTATTAAACACAGAGATCCCAAAGGCCGAGGGTTGCTCAGGTAGGGTGTTGTCGGGGGGAATGCCCAACCAGTTTTGCTCAATCACAACCCCTTGAGGCGGGCTATTCTCGTCATAGAAAGAAAAATTGCTAGCGGGGATGTACTGCTGGGTGATATCTGGCGGCGGTAGCTCGTGGGCAATGAAAATATCAGCTGGTGGCGTGGATTCGGTCACACCGTGCCTTGAGGTAAAGCCATACAGGCTCAGGCCTCGGATGGTGACATCATCTGCCACTACAGTTAACCCCCGAAACACTTCGGCATCGTCAGCCGATGTTAGGGCTACTATTGGGATCGCCACTAAAATCTCTGCGGTAGCAGACTGGGTCGCATCATAACCAGGCTGAGTGGTGCCGTCAATCACCAGTCCGGGCTGGGCCAGCGGGGGTAACACCGACCGCAACTCAATAGAGGTGTCATTGGCAGGTAGGTTAAACTCGATGGCTGAAGTCACCGAGCTGGCGGTGACTTGCAGCCGCTCGGCATCGCTCAAATCGGCGGATGTGAGGGTGCCGTTGGTAATTGCGATCGCTTCTCGCAGTGTCAGCCCATCGTCAGGCGTAATGGGGCCATCTTGAACACTGTTCACCATCACCCGCACCTTAGGAAAATCGGCTGTCTGGGTTTCAGAGATAGTCTCAGTCTGGGAATCGATCATAGACTGAGATAAGGCAGGCGCGGCAGCCACCGTCGAGAGGAGTAGAGAAGCCGCTAATCCGCGAACAGCGTTGCGATAGCGATGATTAATCCAAAAGTAGGTCATGGGTCTGGCGTCCGAATATGGGGAGAGGCGTTGCAGGCAACGCCCGTACATTTTTCTAAGGCGTTTGCAAGCTTAATAGGCAGCGCTATTGGTGGCATCGATGGGAGTGTTAACGGCTTCACCCGTCACGTTCCTAACAGCTTCATTGGCGGTTTCATCTACAGCTTCACTGGTCACCTCATCTGCTGACGGATCTGCTGCCTCTGGGCTATAGGTGGCGTCGCCAACCCCCGTCCCAAAGAAAGATTCTTGCTGCTGTGGCGGTGCCACATCTTGCAGCCCAAACCCATCAAACAGACTATTAATCTTGGCCGATACGCCAAGATAAAAGCCGCTGGCAGAGCGATTGACTCCAAAGTCATCATCATAGGCACCGCCACCGCTGTAGCCTGCGTATAGTCGCAGGTCAGGGGTCGGGTAGTACCCAGCTTCGAGGGAGTAACCGACTTCGCTATAGTCGCCCAAGCCACCAAACCAGCGGGCCTCACCCGTGAGATCCCAGTAATAGTTAAAGCGGTAGGTGGTTCTAAACTGGGCTAGATGCAAGCTGTTGCTCGAGACAAAATCGTCGCCTGGTTGGCTAATGCGGGTGGTGCTATTGCGGAAGGCATACTTGCCGTAAAACTCCCACTGCCAGTTGGGGGCATAGATCGCCTCCGCTGAGATCTGATGCTCTGAGGTATCCGTGCTGCGACCAAACGTAGCATTCGTGGGCAGCGTGCCTGGATTAATACGGTGTTCGTAGCTCAGCAGGGCGTTGAGGCGGTCATCGTTGGGGTCACGATAGGCCAGGCCTAGCTTGAGATTGCTGGTAGTGCCAATGCCCGTAATTTCTTGGTTGGCAGCCCTGGTGAGCTGATAGTTTAACAGCGCACTGACCGCGGGCGATAGCCGTCCAACCACTGAGGCATCGAGTAAGGTATTTGATCCCTGAGATGAAGTGCGATGTTCAAAACGAGCGCTGGCTTGCAGATCAGGGTTGTCAGTATACGAGAGCCCTGCGGTGTAGGTGTTGCCGTTAGTTGTGCTCAGGGCTGAACCCCCAGTTCCGACTGCAAAGGGCTGCCTAAACTGAGTGCCCGATGCTGTACTGCCCAGCAAACTGTTGAAGGTATGCTCATAGCCCAGGTCAAGCCGCAGCCCAGGCCCCAGGTTAAAGCCATGCTCGATCCCAATTGCACCGCCCAGCTGCTGCCCCTCAATGCTCGAAAAGCGTCCACGCAGCGTGGTGTCTTCACCTAGGGAGTGCTCGCCTGTGAGGTCAATGGTGGTGAGGGCATCGCTATTACTCAAGCCATCCCCACCGTAGAAAATTTGGTTGACGCCCAGGGTAATCCCTGGCATCAGCTGCCAATCAACGCCAAACAGGGTACGACTGGGATAGATTGGATCGCTATCAGACGAGAGCGTCAGCTCATTTTGGGCACGGAAGGTAATGTCGTTAGACAGGCGTGTGGTCAGCCGCGTACGCAGCTGATCGGAGCTAACGTCAAAGATCTCGGGGTTGGTGCGATCGCTGCGATCGCGATGAATCCAGTCAAATTCTAAATTGCTATCCCCCAGCCGTTGCGATATCCCCAGGGAGTAGGTGGTCAGCGAGTTATCGACTCGGCTACCGGGCACCGGAGAGCTACCGGGTTCCAACAAATCCGACAAACTGGTTAGCGGTCGCGGCGCGGTGCCAAAATTGTCTTCGTGGTCATACTGAGCCCGCAGGGTTGTGTCACCACTCAGCCGAGCATTCGCCTGTGCCCCATAGCGGGTTTGCCCTGGCACAAAGCTGGTTGTGGCCGCGTTAGTAAACCCCGCGTCGGTCGAGCGCCAATAGGCCCGCCCTGTCAGCCAGTCGTCCACTTTGCCGTCGAGTTCGACCCGATAGGCTGAGCCACTGACTGGCCCCGACAGCTCAAAATCACTTTCTGAATGGGCTACCTCGGCCACAATCTGAGCGCTATCTCCTAGAGAAATTAGAGCATCTGCCCCAAATAGCTCAAAGTTTCGGCTACCTTGGTTCTCTAGCAGATAAGAGGCCCCCAGCCAAGATTCTTGATTGAGGGTACGGTCAAAGTTGTACTGTAAGCGCCCCGCCAAAATATTGGTATCGGTATTCTCACCTTCATATTGGTAGGTGGCCACAATCCGGCGCACCAAGACCTCGCCAAAGTCACCTATCGAGGTCTGCAAGATCGGGTCGTTAAATAAAATTGTGCCGCGATCGTAGTCAACATCGTAGTCTGTGCCGCGAAATAGCTGCTGACGAGCCACAACGGTACCCGGACGATTGAGTTCTTCGGCTTCAATATAAATCTCTTCGCTACCGGGGATGACTAAACGGCGCGAGAGAAAATATAAACCACTGGTGCCATCTGGGGCGAGGGTATCGCGCTGAAATCCTTCAACATTGTCGCCATAGAGCCCAGTTAACGCCAGATTACCCAGGTTATAGTTAAACTTAAAACCGTGGAGCTGACGAGACGTGGCTGTAAAAAACTGGGATGGGTTAGCAAACTCCTCGGTGTTATAGTCACCCCACATCGCATAGTCAGTGCCAGCCCCTTCTACCGGAGAAGTTCGCTCTAAGCGCAAATATAGGTGATCGGTCGACGGGGCGGTCACGTCTAATGTTGAGTCATCGCCATACACCGGGTATAGGTTTGAGCAGCTCCCTGAAGATTGTCGAAATAGGGTGGTCTCACCTCGACAATCTTCATTCAAGGGACGATCGCTGTTATAAGCCCCCGTCAACAACCACTCACCGATGTTCCCCATCGTAAATAGAGACGCATCCAGGTCAACTTCATAGTCGTTATCGCCATCGGTGGGCAAAAAGTCTCGCAGGCTGCTACGAAAATCAGTGCCCCGTGCCCCTAGTCTGAGATCGATGATCCCTGTGGCAATACTGGGCCGCTGGGGGGTGACAAATTGTATCTGGTTAAAGGCTTCTAAACTGTTGGCCAGGGCCTGTAGCTGAACAACATGCGCCTCCAGAGAAGATCGCAGCTCAGCAGTGAACTGGCCGTTTTGGGCCTGCACCTGGAAACCCGGCTGATCAGGGGCATAATCAATCCCCACAAATTCACCATCGCTAGCGCTTAAGGTAACGATGGCCTCCCAGTTGGAGGCATTGCCTAACTCATCCAAGAGCTGACCTTGAATCGTGCCCGTTGAGCGCCCATCAGCAGGAATACCTGAACTCTGAGGAGTTAGCCTCATCTCCACCGGGGTACCCCGCACCTCAACGTTAACCGACTGTAAGACGCCTTCGTCACTGCGCCTGACCACGGTAAGGGTGTTGCTGCCCTCTTTTAAGGCTACGCCATACCAGGTTTGAGTAATTAGATTGGTTTCGGGGTCTGTTTCAGTACGGCCAATCAGATCAGAGTCGACAGCTCGATCGTTTACCCGCAGCTCCACATCAGCCCCCACCGGGAACTTCACAATTACCGTCATGGCCGGAACGTCTAAAACACTTCCTGTTGTCGGATTGAGAATTTGGACCTGATCGCTTGCAACGGCCTGGGAGAGAGCAGGGGTCGGGGTGTCGGGCGCTGTCGGTGTGGTCGGTGCTGCTTCGGCGGATGGGACTGATGTGCTCAGCGGGTCTGCCTCTGTTACCTGGGCAATCGCTTCTGGCTGAGCGTTGTTGATCACACTAGACGAAAAGGTTGGAATAGTTGTTTCAACTCCAGGGGCTGCGAGATCGAGGGCTTCACCAGGCAGGTCGTTGTTAGCCAGATGGATGGGCGTAAAGCGGGGTATGGAGAGTGCTTCTGGTGAGATTGCATACTTATCTACGGTTGGCGTCGCTTGGGTGAGCTGAACTTGCGGAGTAAAGCTGGGCGCAGATGTGGGTACAGCTGTAGGTGTAGCTGTGGGTGCAAATGCGGGTGCAGTGCTTGCAGCGACAGGCTCACTTGCGGGTAAATCAGTTTTTACCCCAATCTGCGAAACAGCCGAGATTGCTTTGTTCTGAAATTCTGTTTCTTTTGCCCAAGCGCTCGAAGTAACTGATGTCAGGGCAACTGTACTCGCCAGCGCTGTCAAATAATAAAGTTTAGAAGATCGAATGGGCTGCATTATTGAGCCTCCTCTTGAAAGGTCGGCGTTACCCCAAAATTCATGCGCACCATGCTGCCAGGGGCGAGGTGAACCCTTCGAGATTGGCTGTTGCGCTCGTTAAAATAAAGGTTGGGGGCGAGTGCATAGCCCGGCAAACTGCTGAAATCTAGAACCCCGCTGCGGGTGCCTGGCAGCATACACGACACTGAATAGAGGCCGTCGGCATCGGTGACGATGCGATTGCCGTCGTCTAAGAAAATCACGGCGTTGGGGATGCCCGCTTCGCCGGGTTGTTGCTCACCATCAAAGTTGTTGTCAACAAAGACTCGACCGATCAGCGTGGCACAGTCTGTGAGAATACCAGGGTCAATCACCAATCGGTGAATGCTGGGGCCATCTTGCACAAAAAATTGGTTGTCGCTACGCTCTGCAGTTACCGAAGCCAGGTTCTCACCCGAACCGCGCAATGCATCGGGTGTGACTCGAACCGCATAAAGAATCGTCATCACCTGACCAGCGGGTAGGGAGGTCAGAGAGAAAAAGGCGACATCTGACCCATTTGCCTCGGTGGTTACCGTGACGGGTTGATCGCCAATCATCCCAGTGACAGATTCAGGAATCAGTTGAAACCCGACAGGCAGTGTATCGGTTGCTGCCACCGCCTCCAGGTCAACATTGACCAGGTTGCGAACCGCTAAACGATAAACGACCGTGTCACCTGGCTGAGCCGCTGCCCGATCGGCTGTTTTGGTAATGTCGATTTGATCAGACTCACACATCAGCATGCCAAGGGCCAAGGAGAATAAGTTGAGCCCTTGAGTCTCCGCATTTAATACTTCTACAACGGTTTCATCAACTTGATTGCCACCCGTGGTAGAGATGGGAATGCCGTCGAGGGCAGTGGCTCGATATCGAATGATCGTGTTGTTGACGTTGCCGGTTGTTGCCAATATCTCTAGCTTGATACGCCGCTGCGAATAGATAGAATCTGGGGGGGTATCAAGTACTAAGATGTATTCAGCCCCCGCATCGGTCTGATTTAAGCCAGCATTGACAGGGCTTCGAAGGGCCGCGGCTGGGTCTAAGAGAAAGTTATATTGACCTGAGTCGCGGTTTGTCAAAAAGAACGGATTACTGTTTTCGATATTGGGCTCTTTACCCCCAGAGATGCCGTTGTCGGGTATATCTGGAAATTCTGTCCGAGATAAGTTAACTAAGTTGCCCAGATCTAGCCCAGTTGCGTCTGGCTCATAGACCGAGATAGAAAAACCCCCATAGTTGGGTAAGAGATTGCCATCGCAGCCCAGAATTTGGCCGAGCGGATCGATCAAACCAGTGGTTGAGGCAGTTAGCTGATTGGAGTTGTCATATAAGCGGTTGTTACTGGCAACATCTCTATAGCTAGCAGAAGCCTGGTTGACAAATGTTGTAGAGTCTCCATTATCAAGTGTCTGGGCGAAGACTGCGACAGGTTTTGTCGAGAAACTACAAATCAACAAAGGAGTAACTAGCCGATACAGCCATTTCTTATAAAGTTTTGAAGGAGATTGAGAAGTAGGGTCAAACATCTTGCTGTGGGGAGGTTACTCTCAATGTAATTGTGTCGTTCGACAATCAAGAGGGTTTACTTAAACAAGCTCAAAGAAATCTCGAGACTTTTCAAATAGGTGGCTTAAATCAAAACCTGGGCATGCTTGATAGCCTTAAAGACTATGGGTTTTGGTGGATGATTTTCTTTGAATAAATTGAACCGTGGGGGGAGATGATCGATGTTTTGATGCGTGGGGCTGTTTATGAGCCAAAACGATTCTGTGCGAGCGTTGATTGATCGCACCCAATATGCTCAGTGTTTTAGAGGGTGTTGTCAGCCAGGCAACCGCTTTGAGAGTATGGGGGGTGGGTTGTCTCTATGTGCGATTGCCTGGGCTTTGCGAGGTCAGTTATTGCACAGCGACTTCGTATGACACATCAACAGCTGTCTCTGAAGCAAGCTCACCGTTAAAATCCCAACGAACGTGGGTGTAGGCTTCAGCGGGGGCAGGCTGCATTTCTACCGTGCCATCTGGCAGAGTAACTTCGACCATGGGCGTCTCGACAAAGGATTGACCCTCGTCGATGCTGTAGGTGAGTTGAGTGCTGCTAAGGTTGGTGGCAGAGTCTAGAACGTAAACCGTGTTCTCTGGCACAGGTTGGGTGATTTCCAGATTTTTAGCCTCTGCATCCCCTGCATTTGAACTCTCTACGGTATACCGCAAAACATCGCCTGGATATACGGTTACGCTGCCTTCCAAGGTCTCCCAGCTGATCTTTTCTTGACCGTTTTTGTCTGTCTCAACCAACTTTTTCTCGGCACCGAGGGTTAGCTTTACCTCAGGCTGGCGGATCGCTTCGACAACAGATTCCGTGATTTCGACGATTTCAGCCCGGACTGCTTCACTAGAGGCAAACGGGATAATCCCGATGATAGACAAAGCTCCTAGGCCAATAAACCAACGTTTCATAGTCATGTATTTCTCCAAAAAAATGAGGCTAATAAGGCTTTAGATTTCAAAAAACAAAGTGTGGCAGGGATAGGGCACTGACTTGTCTAGCGACCTGGTTAAAAAGATGCGCTAGAGCGGTTAGCCTACCCCTGCTGTCATGGCTTGATTAGTTGACCTGACGTTGGAAGGTAAAGGCACCAGACTGCTGAGGCCCTAACACGGCAGGCGAATCGGCTTCGTACTTGGTGATA
Source organism: Cyanobacteria bacterium P01_D01_bin.44 (assembly GCA_039200855.1). Lineage (GTDB taxonomy): Bacteria > Cyanobacteriota > Cyanobacteriia > Phormidesmidales > Phormidesmidaceae > SIO4C1. The sequence goes on from JBCCRZ010000069.1 coordinate 12,705, forward strand.
TCGGTATCAACCGTGGTACCAGACTGCTCAGTGGCAGCTGGGTTGGTGGCCGGATCACCGCTGAAGTAGCTCACTGCCCCACCGCGAGAGTCAGAGGCCTGGCCGCCGACGTGGCTGGTGTCAATCTCGGTGTCGCTATCGTTATCGAGTGCCCAGTCGTTACCACCAGCGGTTCCATCCTCAGTCACCAGGATGTTTTGTGCATTGAGCACGAGATTGCCCGTACCCGCATTTGACTCACTGATGTTGAAATAGGTCACCCGGTACTCAATGATGTTGCCAGGGGCAGGATTTCTAGGCTCTGTGCTGAAGGCATCCTGACCAGCCGGAATCTCAGGCCCACTGCCTTGCAACAGGCGGGACTCTTTGAGCAACTGCAAGAACCCGGTATAGGACCGGAAGACGGTTCGGTTAGAGTCGGTGAATGTGTTTGTATCTGCCGGATCAACAATCGTAGTCCGATTGCCATCGTCATCGATATAAGCCGTGACCGGAACAGGAATACCGCCTAAGACATTACCCAATGAGGGGGTACCTGTGCCTGGCTCAGTTGAGATCGGCGTACCAGCGGGCAGGGTGATTTCAACCCCGTAGTTGATCGGCTGATCGTCAGGGACTGTGACGTAGATTGGGGCTTCGGCAACAGCCACTGCATTGACAACGTCATCGGAATCAACCTGTGTCCAACTGCCCCCACCAGCAGAATCATACTGATAGTAGGCTTTGTTGGCTGGGTTGGCTGGGTCGGCAATTGAGATGATGGTGTCATCAGGCAGATCGGTTGCGGTGCCGCCGGGTAGATCTGCTGGTAGGGTGGGTAGCAATGCGACCTCTGTATCAGCTGCATTGCCAGGTAGGGCAATCGTGCCGGTAAAGGGCACCGTCACCGGATTGACTAAGCCATCATTGTCTAGATCGCCAGAGCTAATCGGGGTGGCTTTGTTAGTAAAGTCATCATTGGTATCGGTTGGGCCTGCCGCAAAGGGATTGTTGAGGGGGCCGTTAGAAATCCCGGTGGTTGGGGTTAAGGTTGGGCTAAACAAGAGCACCTCACCCGTGCCGTCTTCGGGGGTACCCTGGTTGTCGCTGGGGTCGATTTCAAACCTGTCGACTGCATCATCGGGTACATCGTCCTCTGGGGCTGTATCCGTTGGGTCAATATAACCGTCGGTGGGCGTGAAGTTAGTGCCGTCGTAGTTACTAAAGGTGCCGTCGTTGCCGTCGTAGTTACTGGGGGTTTGGTCACCAGATTCGTCGTAGACGGGGTCACCGTTGGGGTTTTCACCAAAGACCTGGGCAATGTTTGCGATCGCAGGATCATTGTCTCCCCCACTGGAAGGATCATAACCGTTAGTCACCACGGTGAATCGGAAAGCGCCCGCGGCTTGACCAGGAGACATAGTGATGTCGCGAACGAAACCCACTCGGGTCACATTAGCAGCTCCGCCCACTGCTGCATTATTGATATCGGTATACCAATCTGCCTCATGGGCATCGGTCGTGACTAAGTCTGCTGTGTAAACAACAGTCCAGTCAGCGGGTGCAACAGGGACCACACTGCCATCTAGTTCTGTATTTGCAGGAATTGCGTCAGAAACCAGAATGCGACTGGTATTTGCTGTGTCATCCAAAGTAATGCTAGTAGGCTCAAGATCTGACGGGGTCACACCGCTGCCAACCGGCGGATCACTCTCAACCCGCAGGTTGAGCTCATAGGTAATCTGATCGTCGAGAAGGTCGGCAGGGTCATTAGACTCATGGTTACCCAAGGTTTTCAGCAAAGTCGCCAATGCCTGGTTTTGGATGGGGATACCCACTGTCGCCGTCAAGCTATCAGACGCTTCCCGTGTTCCGTTGGTTGGGTCACCGTCGATTTCACCCGTGACATCGTCAATGCCATCGCTGTCGTTATCAGTCCCAAACGGAGAATCTACGGTGTAAACGTCACCGCCGTTTGCACTATATTCCTGGTTTTGCCCGGTGGCATTACCGAGTTGAACCGTAATATCGTCGCCATCATCGGCAATATTATCGACTGTAACCGGGACTCGAACAACAATAGAGTCACCGGGCTGTACAACCGGGGTTAATGCGTCATTGGTGATGGTTGTGTTAGTACCATCTGGGTCAATAATCAGATTGCCACGGGTACCTGGGCCATCGATAATTGCTGTATTAGGAATCTGAAACTGGGTGGGGTCGTTACCGACGTTGGTAATAGTGAAGTCGTAGAAAAG
>JBCCRZ010000070.1:0-14657 GCA_039200855.1 Cyanobacteria bacterium P01_D01_bin.44
CAGCTTAGCACCTGCACGCGCTTCGCTGGGCTCATCCTTGATGTGAGCTGCAGCCTGAGCCTTCATGATTTGAACCGCACGCACGGTGGAGGTGACAGGCACGCCCAGAGCAGCATAGGTCTCCTTCAGACCATTCAAGCAGCGATCGTCGAGCACAGAGGCATCACCGGCCAACAGTGCGTAGGTGACATAGCGCAAAACGATTTCGCCATCCCGCAGGCAAGCTGCCATGCGACGGTTGGGGTAGCAGTTGCCACCCGCCTGGATCAAGCCCTGGTTTTCGCAAATCATCCCAGCAATAGCATCAGAAACCATGCAGCTGGCGTTAGAAGCAATGGCGTTAACAGCGTCGAGGCGACGGTTACCAGAGGCAACGAAGGCCTTGAGGGCAGACAGATCGCCGATGGGGGCAGTACTAGCATCAGCAGCAACTACGGCTCTGGAAAAAGCGTCAAGCATTGAGCTCTCCTTGTGTAATGTTTTTAAAAAATCTTCGAGTCTGGGCCTGGCCTCACAGCGCTAGACCAACCACCATTGAACATAATGAATCGCTGTCCCCGCCGTCCCCTTTATTAAAAACAAAGTAACATTCTGTTACAAAGGAAACTTTTCGACTCAGGTGAAAGCAAAAACGGCAACCAAATCAAGAAGGGGATCTCCTACGAAGTCAGCGATTTAGCCCACCCCAGCAAAATCGATCGACTAAACTCGCTCGTCAAAGCGCGTATGAAAGCTACCGTACTTGATCCAATATTGCTGTAAATCATGGTGAGGCGTGTGCAAGCTAGCCTTAGCCTGATACAACACCACCCGACGGTGATTGCCAATCCAAATTTTCTTAGTGGGCTCTACACAGATGATGGTGCCCCCTAGGGCCTTTACACAGACCTGAAACTTCTCAATGGTTGAATACTCCACCGTCTCAAACATGAAAAAATTACCTGAGCGAATCAGGTGGCGGCTGCGGATCCAAGCCTGCATTTTTTTTTCAGCTTCTGGGGGCAACATAGCAGGTGTGACTTTTTCAAGTACCCTCGCACCGTATCAGGCAACGTTGGCACCGTGTTGATCAGGGAGATTTCAGCGGGGAAGTTCATGGGCAAAGCTCTCCCACTTTTCAAATTTCAGCATGCCCTCGGTAGAGCCCCAGACATGCTCATGGGTGTTAACATCCCTGCCCTGATCTAAGCTAACCCATGTCCTGGGGGTGACCTCAACATGACTGGTGAGATAAGTCAGGCATCCCTGACGTGGAATCAAACAGGCATTACCGGGTTCGACACTGCCAATAAACATCTCATCACTGTCGCGCCTGAACACCATCGAACAGCCGTGACGCGGCTGAATGCAATCGTGGGTTAGGGTTCTCAGGATATCTAAATTATGCCCGCCCCCTGCATAGGGCACGCCATCCTTAAGACCATAGTTTTCGATATAAACATGGTCCCCTTTATCAACCAGGCGATGCACCCCCTGTCGATAGGGCTGCCACAGGTCGTAGTCGTAGGTTTGCTCAGAATATAGGCCAACCCCGGAGAAAAACTCGTAGGGCAATGGCCTAAAAAAAATTCGAATATGGGCGAACTGAGTAGGGAACTCAAACGCCTGTTTTTGATTGCTAAAATCACCCGCCATCCAGGAGGCCAACGTGATTAAATCACTGGTTTGCGGTTGAGAAGCCGGGGTTGAAAGGGTCATATTATCCGGGGGCATTTTTGTTTTTTAGTTTAAACAATCAGTTTGCCCCATCGCTATTTAGATTTAGGACTATCTGATTTGGGACTGAGCCGCACCTCCGATGACAGAGACGCGGTGGTAACGCCTTTACCGCTGCTGGTCTTAATCAACGACACCCTAAATCTGAGATTAGGGGTCGCAAACCAAATTTTCTCTTCTGCCGCAGCTCGATCATAGGCGGTCGTCAGCACAAACGTACCATCCTCCATGAGTTGATAGTCACCAGCCGCCATCATCGTCTCGGCATAGCCCTGATCCCGCAGCAGCTTACCCTTATGAGGTTGGTCTGGATCAGGCACGGGCACCAAAATAGTTTCCCCCTTAAGTTCTTCCTCTTCGTCCCAATCTGACTCACCCTCCCAGCTCATTTTGAAAGGGCTGGCGATCTGCTGCAGGCTAATACCGCAGCTCTGACACAGGTCAATTATCCCTGGATGATCCAGGGGTAAAGCAACAATATCGATGGTGGAGCGAACTTCCTCAAAATGACTAAAGGCTAGATGATGAGCGCTTCGTTGAGAACGCCACTGGCCAATGGACTGGGCAACAAAAGTTTCAATATCCATTCTGCTAAAACATAGGGTGCAGATACACCGCCAACCGGGTCTGTTCCATTATCTCATTCCATAATCTCATTCCACCATTAAGACCGAAACCAGTAGGCCCTGGCTTCGGTCTTAGCGGATTGGAGTGTTAGCAAAGGCCAATATTAAGTGCCTTAGCCAAACTTTTCATCTCAACGTTCATCACTAGATGTTTCATCTGCGGGGGAGTCGGGTGCAGCAGCCACAGGAGAAGACTGACCAGCCCCTGAGACAGTCACCTGAGAGACTTTGCCACCCAAGCAGCCAATGTTGCGCATAGCTTGCGACATTTGGCTAAAGGGCACCTTAACCTCATAGTTGCTGGTCTTCATCATGTCCTGGCGAGCTAAACCCGTCACCCGAATAATCACCGAGCGACCGCTATAGTCACTGATGGCGGCACTGCCACCGGTTGTCATTCCTGACATAGGACTAACCTCCTATCTCAAAACAGCATTTCAAAACCAATAAAGCTTGGCCAGCTCCAGGTCCGTCATTTGCCCTATCGGAGAAATGACGGGCCTGGAGCTGGCTAATGTGCTACGCAACTTCAGTGATACTAGTAATCTTGGCACCAGAGCGCTGAATAGTTTGAATCTTGTTAGACAGCTGAGCAAAGCCCACCTCAACGCTGTAGTTGCTTTGGGTGACCCGAGGCCCAAAATTGCCTTTTGAGACCGAAATCCGGAACCGCTTACCGGTGTTGTTATAGCTGCCAGACCCCGAGGCAGGGGACTTGATCTTGGTTGGCAAGTTGCCAGCCACATCACTGATTAGCTTGGCAGCTTTGCCAATATCGTTGGCAGCGTAGCCTCGATTTAGCGCAAAGGTACGGTTAAAAGCAACGTTTTTGAGGCCCGTTTGAGTGCTGCCACCCCGCGCATAGGGCACGACATTCTCACCAAACGCTGATAGGTACTCTTCACTATCAATGTAGGAGTCGATTTCAGCAGCATACCCCTGCTCGTTGTAGATCAAAACGTGCTCCGAAATCTCAGACTGATCCTGAGGGGCGCTTCCCAACAGGTGCTTGAAATTTAATTCAATAAACCGGTAAGGGGAAGAATTCTCAAAGCAACGGGCCTTGTAAAGGTCTGACATGGCAACAGCCCTGACGAAACCTCTAACAGTAATATGGCCGTCCCTGAGGTAAGATTCAGCACTGGTCAGACACTGACTCTCAAGCACATGGGCGTTGCCCAAAACCTGCTTGTAAACAGATCGAATGACCACTTGCAAATCGTCTTCGGATGCGTTTGGACGCAACTCAACGGCATCTGAACTCGCTACCCATAGCGACATAGGTTTGCCTCCTTAGTATTTAAGTGATGTTTGAAAATGATTGAAAAAGTTGAAAGCTCCCTGGGCAAATAGCCCAGGGAGCTCCAAAAGCTTAATTCGTCTCAGTGATGCTGAGAATTTTGCCACCGCTCTTCAGAATGTTCTGAATTTGCTTGGACATCTGACTGTAGGCAACAACATATTCTTGCTTGCTTGCCCGATTGATTGTTGCAGAAGAAGAAGAGGTTGCGATCTCAATCCGAAAACGCTTACCAGTGTTGCTATAGCTACCCGATCCACCGCAGGGTCTTGAAATTTTAGTGGGTCGATTGCCACCGACGTCACCAATCAACCTAGCACTTTTGCCACTGTCGCTGGTTGCATCACCCCGCTCCAGCGCAAAAGTGCGATTAAACCCAACATTTCTAACCCCAACCTGGCTGCGATTGCTGCGAACGTGGGGCACAATATCTTCGCCAAAGTTAGTTAGATATTCTTCACTATCGAGATATGAATCGATCTCAGCATCGTAACCCTGTTCGTTGTAGATCAAAACATGGCGAGCAATCTCAGTTTGCGCTTGGGGTGCTCGACCGAGCAAATGCTTGAAATTTAGCTCGATGAAACGGTAAGGGGAAGAAGACTCAAAAAACAAAGCGCGATACAAATCAGACTTTGCCACCGCCCTCACAAATCCTCTCACTGTAATATCGCCATCGCGCAAAAGCGACTCAGCGCTGGTCAGGCGCTGGTTATCCATCACATGCTGATTGCCTAAAACCTGTTTATAAACAGCACGGATTACCGTTTGCAAATCATCTTCCGAGGCATGAGCACGGAGCTCTACCGGGTCAGAATCAGACACCCAAAGTGCCATAAAGCTATCCTCCAAAGTAATTTATTTCTACTAAAAACCTTTTATTGTCAAAATCAATCAGATCTAGCCAGCTCAAGCTCACGAATATCAAGACTTTACCGAATGTTACCTGAGCTAAGTATCTAAATTTTCAGGACTTAAATGAGAAAAGGTTTACATTTCTTAAAAAAGGGCGAAACAAATATCGATATTTGTTTCGCCCTTTCAATTCAGGTACTCATAACATGAGTCCCGCCTATTTTGTTTGTAAGTCAGCCCAGTAAAGTCACTAGCCCCTGGAATGAAGACCTATGGAAAGGCTGCAGCCAGGGCAACAACCCTGAAATCAAACGATTTCAGTGATACTGACAATCTTGGCCCCACTCCGCTGAATCCGCTGAATCTGTGGTGTCATCTTAGTAGCAGAGACAATGTACTCAGTGGTGCTAACGCGACGTGGCGCATCAAACTTAGCCCCAGTAGTGAGAATTCTAAACCGCTTGGCAGTCCCCGCATTCAGGTTAGTAGCAGCGCGCTTAACCTTGCCAGCCTTCTGAGCTCCTGCGACCTGAGCCACCAGCGTAGAGGATTTCACGGCACTGCTGACCTGGGCGGGGCCACGGTCAATGGCATAGATGCGGTTGTAGCTCGACTGCTTTTGACCTAGCTGGGTCACATTAGCGCGGTAAAACGGGACAATATTCTCACCAAAAGAGGACTGATACTCATCGCTGTCGATATACGAGTCAATCTCAGCGTCGTAGCCTGCTTCGACACAGCGGCGAATGTGCTCAGACAGCTCTGATTGATCCTCCGGCGCACGCCCCAAAAAGTGCATGAAGTTCAGTTCAACAAAGCGATAGGGCGCACACTTCTCAAAGTAACGACCGCGATAGAAATCAGACTTACCCACTGCCCGGACAAAATCACGCACGGTGATCCGGCCTTCTTTTAAGTAAGACTCTGCACTTACTAACCGCTCACTCTCCATTACGTGGGGGTTACCTAAAACATGCCGATAGACAGCCCGAATAATGGCTTCTTTATCTTCGTTGCTGCTATTGGGCCATAGCTCAAATGCATCAGCCATAGAGGTCTCCTAAACTTTGATTTATCTCAAGACAGCAGTTTGTAGCTGAGCAGAGGCCAGCCATACACTCGTCTCTGCCCACTACGCTAAAAATTGGCCTATTTGACCGGAGTAATACTGGCGATCACACCACCTTGCTTATGAATCCGCTGATACTCCTGGGAAAGCTTCTCAAAGGGCACCAAGTAGACCTTGTTTGCCCGACGGAACTTAGACACCCGATTCACCGCATTGGACCGATAGCCGGTCACCTCGACGCGATAAACTTTGCCATCGGCACTGGCCCCCACACCGTGGCGAGTTCTCGAAGAGTCGTCAGGCGTGCGGAAAGACCAACCAGAGGTAGCCCCGGACGGTGGAACAACCGGTGTCGGCGTAGCATTGATCACCAATGAATTGAGGCGAGGCTTCTTACCATTGATATTGCCTTTGAGCGAGCTGCTAGAAGCCCCTCGCACCAACTCAAAGATATGGGTAAACCCGACCATATTAGAAGCTTCAGTCTTATAGCCTCGGATGTAAGGCACGAGATTTTCCCCAAAGGTATCTTGATACTCATCACTGTCGAGATAAGAATCAATATCGGCCTCAAACCCCTCTGCATCAAGGACTGCACTATGGGCCTTCATCTCATCAAAGCCCTGGGGAGCCCGCCCCAGCAGATGTCTAAAATTAAGCTCAGTGGTGCGGTACCAGGGGCAACTCTCAAAGAAACGAGAGCGATACAGGTCAGACTTAGCGACCACCCGCACAAACTCGCGTACACTTAACTCGCCGCGCTTAAATTGTGATTCGGGGACGGGTAAACGCTCACTTTCCATGACGTAGGCGTTACCCAAAACTTGTCTGTAAACGGCGCTAATGATGACCTCAAGGTCTTCATCAGAAAGACCTGGAACCCACTCTACAGCAGGGGTTTCGTCGAAAAGGCTGACTCCCAATCGGGAAGCTGGTCCGAAAGCCATTAATGCTATCTCCTAGATGACAACAATGGTCTGGTGAAATGGTCTGGTGAAAATGTCTTAAAAACAAAAGGATTTATTAAAAACCCCTTAGTTGCAAACGCATAGTTGCAAACGTCATCGCTGAGGCATCTAAATATTTTTTTAATCTGCCTGTAGGGTGAACCCCGAAATACAAGGTCCGTCGACTGTTGCAAGCTATCTACGAGCAAGCCAATTGCTCACTAGAAACATATTCGTACATAAAAGCCCACCAGAATCGTCAAGAATTATAAATTACGCAGAAAAAGAAAATATTTCGACACGATCTTGCCCCCTGTGGAATCGGCATTTAATGGGCAAAACCCTTTTACTACAGAAGGTTTACCTCAGGTAGGCCAACTCAGACATCCCTGAGAAATGTCTCGTTTCCCAAAGAGGGTTTGATACAAAACTTTACTTTTATATCAATACCTCTCAGAAAAGGTTAGCCCTGGCTAGGAGAGGGCATTAGCCATGGCCTGCCCAAAAAACTAGGCACCAAAACCCGTTGTTCCAGTGCCTAGTCCCAATTAAATTCTTTCGCAGGCTAGAAACTTCTTCCCAGCTCAAACCTTTTTAACCCAGATATTCCATCACCGAGAAGATCGGTAAGTACATTGACACCAAAATCGACCCCACCATGCCGCCCAGAATGATAATCATAAACGGTTCCATGATACTGGTCAGGGCCTTAACCGCTTGCTCCACCTCATCTTCGTAGAAATCAGCTACCTTCATCAGCATCTGATCCAGCTCCCCGGTTTCCTCACCGATGCTAATCATCTGGATCGCCATCACCGGGAAAACCTGGTGCTTTTGCAAGGCCAATGAAATCATCCCCCCGGTTTGGATCTCCTGCCGGGCTTCGTCAATGGCATTGGCAATCACCTGGTTACCCGACGTATCCCGCACAATTTCGAGGGCCGTCAAAATCGGCACCCCCGAGCGAGACAGAGAGCCAAAGGTGCGGCAAAATCGAGCTGTTGCAGACTTCTGGATAATGTCACCAAATAGAGGCATTTTCAGTGACAAACGGTCAACGGTTTCGCGCCCCACCCGCGTTTTGTAGTACTGACGAAAGGCAAAGACAGCGGTGATGATGACTGCGATCGCAATCAGCACCATGATCGGGTTTCGCAAGAAATCACTAATCCCCATCATGAATCGGGTAAAGGCCGGCAGCGGTGCCCCCAAATCCTCAAAAATTTCAGCGAAAATCGGCAGCAAGAAAACCGTCATCGCGATGAAGATAGTGGTCGCCAAAATCCCCACCGTCACCGGATAGGCCATGGCTGACTTGATCTGATTTTGCAACCGGTTCAGATCTTCTAGCAGCTTCGACAGGCGGTTGAGCACCTCGTCTAAAACCCCGCCGACCTCGCCCGCCTGCACCATGCTGGTGTAGAGGGTATCAAAGCTCTTGGGATGCTTCCGCATTGCGTCAGACAAGTTATTGCCTTGCTGCACATCGCTATTGATTTCCAAGAGCGCTTTTTTGAGCTTGGGGTTAGGGCACTGCTCACACAGGATACTAATGCCGCGCACTAGCCCAACGCCGGCATTCACCAATGCGGCAAACTGGCGAGAAAAAACGGCTTTATCCTTGACCGTCACCCGAGCTAAAGACGTTTTTATATCTTCAAAACTGAAATTCAGTCCCCGATCTTCTTTGATGCTCTGGATATATAGACCGCGCTCTTTTAAGAAGCTCCGAGCTTCTACAGGTGTAGCCGCAACGACTTTTTCTCGTCTCGCTCGGCCAGCAGTATCTCGACCAGTGGCAACATAGGTAGGCATAAGCTTAGTAACCTAACGATTTGGAAGTGTTTATACAGTGTTCCGGGGGTCTGTGCAACCCCGGTGAATCCCCGATCCATTGGCAATTTATCGACGAGTACCTGCATAGGAGCCTTTTTGAGCGCCCGCTTTGCCGGCTGCACTGGGCATCCCACCAATCAGGCGTTGTAGCTCGTCAGCACGGGAGGTCTTGGCCATGGTCTGCTCAAAACTAATTGAGCCTTCTTTATAGAGTTTGGCCAGAGTCATTTCCAGGGTCTGCATCCCGAGCTTAGCCCCGGTCTGAATGGCACCGTAAATCTGCGCTGTCTTACCCTCTCGAATTAAGTTGGCAATCGCTGGCGTCACCACCATGATCTCTTGGGCCATCACCCGACCAAACTCGCCGGGCTTAGGGTTTTGCTTAGGAATCAAGGTTTGGCTGAGGACCGCCACCAGCGAGTTAGACAGCTGCACGCGAATTTGCTGCTGCTGCTCAGGGGGAAAAACATCAACCATCCGATCAACGGTTTGGGCCGCAGAACTGGTGTGCAGGGTGCCAAAGACCAGGTGACCGGTTTCTGCCGCCGAAATCGCCAGCGCAATCGTTTCGAGGTCGCGCAGCTCCCCTACCAAGATCACATCAGGGTCTTCCCGCAGGGCAGCCCGGAGCGCATTGGAAAAACTCTTAGTGTCTTCCCCAACTTGACGCTGGTGGATCAGGCTCTTGATCGGCTCATAGACAAATTCGATCGGATCTTCCACCGTCAAAATGTGCTCGGCCCGACTCGTGTTGATATTATTAATCATTGAAGCCAGGGTGGTCGACTTACCCGAGCCAGTTGGCCCGGTCACAAGGACCAATCCCCGGGGTTTTTGCGATAACTCAGTGACAATAGGGGGTAATCCTAGTAGATCTAAGCTGGGGATTTTAGAACTCAAGGCCCGCAGGCAAGCAGCGTAGGTTCCCCGATCTTTGTAGACATTGACTCGAAATCGAGCTAACCCCCGAACCCCATAGGAGCAGTCCAGCTCCCAGGTTTGCTCCAAAGTTTTGCGCTGGGTATTGTTGAGCATACTGAAAATCAGGCGTTGACACTGCTCGGGGGTCAACGGCGGATGCTCGGTGGGGGTCAAATGTCCGCTGATGCGAATATAAGGTGGCAGTCCGGCAGATAGGTGCAAATCAGACCCACCGCGCTCGACTACTTCTTCCATCAAGTCTTCGATCATTAAATCCATAGGGCTACCTCAGCGGATGTTTATTAAAGATGCTATCGACTTCAGTCAACTGGTTAAGATACGCTTTACCCGGCCTCAGCTAGCGAAACGCGGGGTCAGACAGTAGGGGCAGTCTAGCCACTCGTGGTGCAGCTCAGCACCGCAAGTGTTACAACTCAGAATACTCTTGCGCTTGGCCTTAAGCTCGGCTTCTAAGCCAGTATCAGTAAAGGTTACCCGCTCTACCTCGTCTAAGGTCGTATAGCCCTGCTTCACCAAATTTAGACTGTAGGATAGCAGCGTCTGCATCCCTTCTTCCACCGCCGCTTCCTTAATGTGCTCAGCAGGAGCGCCTTCAGAAATCATCTTTTGCAGATTTTCGGTAATGCGCATCACCTCGTAAACCCCGACCCGACCCTTATAGCCGGCTCCCTGGCAAGTCTGACAAAGCTCACCAGCAGCAGTCACTTTTTCAATCTCCTCGTTGGGGATGCTGTTGGCCTTATAGAGCGTAAAGTCATCTCCAGCGGCTGTTAAGCCAAACCGAGCAAGTTCTTCATGGGTAGGATTGTAGGCAATCCGGCAGTCTGAACAAACTCGACGCACCAAACGCTGGGCCAGCACCCCAATCAAAGAACTCGACGTCTGAAAGGCTTCGACCCCCATCTCATCGAGACGGGCAATCGCCCCCGCGGCGTCATTGGTGTGCAACGTGGTCAAAACTAGATGGCCAGTCAGAGCTGCCTCAATGGCCGTCTTAGCAGTTTCAGGGTCACGGGTCTCACCCACCAGGATGACATCGGGGTCCTGACGCAAAAAGGCTCTCAAAATCGACGCAAAATTCATCCCCTTTTCTCGGATCACCTGCACCTGGGTGATGCCACCCAAGGTGTATTCGATCGGGTCTTCGGCCGTGCTGATGTTAATACCGGGGTCGTTACGCTCAGACAGCACTGAGTAGAGCGTCGTCGTCTTACCTGAGCCTGTGGGGCCTGTGACCAAAATTAACCCGTAGGGACGACTGGCCATCTCCTGAACGATTTCGAGGGTTTCTTGATCGGTAATCAGCTTGTCCAGGCCCAGCTGGGTTGAGGAGTTATCCAAAATCCGCAACACGACTTTTTCACCGTAGTTGCAGGGCAGCGTACTCACCCGAAAGTCAACCTTGCGCTCTTGAAAAACCCGCCGAATCCGACCATCTTGGGGAACGCGACGTTCAGCAATATCCAGATTGGCGATGATCTTAAAGCGAGCCGTGACCGCCGGAATAATCTTCTTGGGAAACGGCTGAAAGGCCTGACGTAAGACGCCATCTCGGCGAAACCGCACCCGCAAAAATTCTTGCTGGGGCTCAATGTGAATATCAGACGCCCCTTCCTGAAGCGCCTTGACTAAGATTTTATTCACCAGGGCAATCACCGGCGCAGCCCCAGCATCCTGGAGCGCAGCCCCCAGATCCGCTTCTTCGTCAAAGGACTCCTTGAGATCCTCACCCCCGAGGTCTAAATCCTCAAGATCAGCGTTGACATCGACAGCTTGCTCAAAATCACGCTGCTTCTCCTTAGCGACCTGCTCGTCCAAGTAAGTGGACATCGTCCGCTGATAGTCTTCAATGGTGATGACCATCCGCCGCAGCTTCAATCCACGGGGTCTAAAAATTCGATTAAGGTCGTCCTGGGCTTCGAGGTTTTCAGGATCCACCATTGCCACTAAGACCGCTTTTGTATCCCCGTCCTCTGACTGGGATAGGGGCAACAATCGGTGACGGCGGCAAATATCAACAGAAATCAGGCTGTCAATCAGCTGACCCACCTTGGTATCGGAAATGTTGTCAACTTCCGGATCGAGGGATTCTACACCGTATAAAATTTTCAGTTCAAAGAGCTGCTGCTTTTTGTACTGCCTGAGCAACTCTGGCGACAGCTGCTGGCCTGTGATCGACTCTAATACGTCCGTAAGAGAGCGCCCGGTCTTGCGACTTTCGACCAGGGCCTGCTGCATTTGATCCGTATCGACGTAGCCAGCCTGGACCAGCTTATTGCTAAATGGGGAAAACCCTCTTTGGAGTACAAGCGCTTTCCGAGAAGAAGAATTGGTCATAGCCGATTCAGAAAATCCTTACAGCAGTTTGCCCAGGGCCACCTTGAGAGTTGACAGTTTTTGAGGTCAAATTTCTAAACTCAAAATAGCCTGGGAGCGTCGAACGATACAGTCAATATAGCCGAGTTAACTGAAATAGCGCGTGGTAGCACGGCATTCCTCAGATGATAGCCTGATCATCCTAAAATTAAGCTAGGTTTAATCATATCCTGAGCGATCGCGCATCTATAGCCTACCCACTTTTGCAGGGACTGCCTCCAAAACGTATGGGGTTAGGCCAGGGCTATCTGCCGGTACAGTATCAACAGATAGGCATACCATCGTTAGAATAGGTTGCGGCTGAAATACATTAACTGAAATATATTAGATTGTTGTAGGCCCGTGGCTCATGTTGATCGGCAAACGATAGAGGTTAGAGAATGGAAGAGGATATCAACCCTGCTGAAAATATCCAAAGTGGCGACTCCGAACCGACGGATGGAGTAGAAGAGCTAAAAGCAGAAGACGCGTCTGTCGAAATTGACTTTGAGAATGACTTTCAGTCATCTGATGAAGAAGAAGACGCTGGTGCCCAGACAGAATCGTCCACTGTCGAGGCAAGTGTGGTAGCCGACTTAGAGCAGCAGATTACCGCCCTTAAGTCACAGGTCGAGGAGCGCACCAATCAGTTTTTGCGAATCAACGCTGACTTTGAAAATTTCCGTAACCGCACTGAGCGAGAAAAAGCAGAGTTAGAGAATTTGATTAAGTGCAACACCTTAAACAGCCTGCTAGAAGTCATTGATAACTTTGAAAGGGCCCGCGCCCACATTAAGCCTCAGACCGATGGTGAAATGGCGATTCATAAAAGCTACCAAGGGGTTTATAAGCAACTCGTTGAAGGGTTCAAAAAGCTTGGGGTTTCGCCAATGCGGTCCGACGGGCAAGCCTTTGACCCTAATCTACATGAGGCGGTTTTACGTGAACCCACTGATGCTTATGAAGAAGGCATTGTTATCGAAGAGTTGGTCAGAGGGTATCTTTTAGGTGAACGGGTTTTGCGACATGCCATGGTCAAAGTGGCCGCCCCCCCGGAAAACGCCAGCGACGCTTCTGACGGTGAAGACGTCTCCTAGCAAATCACCTCGGTTGAGCTGAGGGGCTTATGTTTACGGTTATGTTTATTGGGCCCCAGCTCAATTAAAGTTTTCTTGAAGTGTAGAGGTTTGTCCTGACGAGCGGTCAATTAGTGCCGTAGTCTAGGGCAAACTTTTAGACTTTTAGAAATCCATTAGAGTGAGTGTTTGAGGCCCAAACCCGTCGCAGGCCATTGCCCCCCGTGAATGGCAAAGTCAAATTGCAAGGTCAGCAGTATTAAGCGCTTTTAGGATTAGTTAGGTTATGGGAAAAGTTATCGGCATTGACTTAGGCACCACCAACAGCTGCGTTGCAGTCCTCGAAGGGGGGAAGCCGATGGTGATTACCAGTACCGAGGGAGGTCGCACAACCCCAAGTATTGTAGGGTTCGCAAAAAATGGAGAACGCCTGGTTGGCCAGCTCGCCAAGCGCCAAGGGGTGACTAACGCTGAAAACACAGTCTACAGCATTAAACGATTTATCGGTCGCCGTTGGGACGATACTGAATCTGAGCGGACTCGAGTGCCCTACAACTGTATCCGTGGTAAGGACGATACGGTCGATGTGTTGATCAGGGGTAAGAGCTTTACGCCCCAGGAAGTCTCGGCCATGATTCTGCAAAAGCTCAAAAAAGATGCCGAAGCTTACCTGGGGGAAGCGGTTACCCAGGCAGTGATTACAGTGCCGGCTTATTTCACCGATGCCCAGCGGCAGGCCACCAAGGATGCAGGCACCATTGCTGGCCTAGAGGTTTTACGTATTATCAACGAGCCGACTGCGGCCTCCCTTTCCTATGGCCTTGATAAGCAAGATCAAGATCAGCTTGTCTTGGTGTTTGACTTGGGTGGGGGCACGTTTGATGTGTCTATTTTGCAGCTCGGGGATGGGGTTTTTGAAGTTAAGGCTACCTCAGGCAACAATCACCTGGGGGGCGATGACTTTGACAACTGCATCGTCACCTGGATGCTGGCCAGCTTTCGAGAGCAAGAAGGGTTAGATCTATCTCAAGACCGCATGGCCCTACAGCGGATTCGAGAAGCCGCAGAGAAAGCAAAGATTGAGCTGTCAACCATGATGACCACCTCGATTAATTTGCCATTTATTGCTGCCGATGAAACCGGACCTAAGCACCTGGAAACTGAGCTGACGCGATCGCAATTTGAGGATCTGGCCAAAATCATGGTCGAGGGCACTCTGGAGCCCGTGGCCCAGGCCCTTAAGGATGCGGAACTATCACCCAACGATATTGACCGGATCTTGCTGGTAGGCGGCTCTACACGCATTCCGGCGGTACAAAAAGCCATTACTGATTATTTTGGCGGCAAAACCCCCGATCGCTCTGTCAACCCAGATGAAGCCGTAGCACTGGGGGCCTCTATTCAAGCTGGGGTACTCGGGGGCGAGGTCAAAGACCTCTTGCTGCTAGACGTGACGCCCCTATCCCTTGGGATTGAAACCCTGGGTGAAGTCTTTACCAAAGTGATTGAGCGAAATACCACCATCCCCACCAGTAAAGCCCAAGTATTCTCCACCGCGACGGACGGACAGACCTCGGTCGAAGTGCATGCGCTACAAGGTGAGCGGGCCATGGCGCGGGATAACAAAAGCCTGGGTCGATTTGAGTTGACGGGGATTCCGCCCGCACCTCGAGGCGTCCCCCAAATTGAGGTAGCTTTCGAAATTGACGCTGACGGCATTTTGCAGGTAGCCGCTCGAGACAAGGGCACGGGGCGCGAGCAGAGCATACGCATTACCAACACCGGAGGGCTGACCCCCGCTGAGGTCGAGCGTATGCGCGAAGAAGCCGACATGTTTGCGGATGAAGATGAACAGCGTAAAGTCATCGCCGATCTCAAAAATCGGGCCGATACGCTGCTTTATAGCTATGAAGCCACCATGCGCGACAACGCCGA
>JBCCRZ010000071.1:0-14651 GCA_039200855.1 Cyanobacteria bacterium P01_D01_bin.44
GATCGTTTGCCATAGGGGCGTACGTAGGGGCGCAAGATCTTGCGCCCCTACCGTTTGATCTGGCAGCTTAATCCACAGCGCTGCCAGCATGACGATAAAGGCAAGACCATAGAGCTGCCAGGCCTTAGCAAAGGGATGAAAATGATTGAAGAAAACTTCCCGGCGCATCACGCCGTCGGTTGGGTAAATCTCGGGGCTGAGGGCCGTGAGTCCTGACTTGAGCGAGGTCGCCAGCGGAGTGAGCATGGGCAGGTGATCGGCCCCAGATAAAAAGGTTTGCTTCATCATGGCGAAGCTGGCCATCAGGGGCGCGATCGCATCTGCTGAGTATAGACTTTGGCCCTCAGAGATGCCCAACCATTTGCCTTTAATATCGCTGGGGTGGGGCACGATTGCGATCGCATCATCATTCACCGTCCCCAGCATCAGAGTCAGCCGATCTTCGATCGTTAGCGCCTCCCGCTCGTCGCGGGTCAAATCTTCGTCATTGATCTCTTTGTTGTGGGCCGCTCGAACCACGGAGCCCAGCGCCTGATTTGCCATCAGCTCCTGAAACGAAAAATGCTTTCGGTCCAGCTCCAGACCCACCCGCTCTTTTAACGGACGATAGCTAAACAGAACAAACGGCTCCTCATTCCAGTTGCGATTGTTGAGCCACAGGGATAAGAAGGTCTGCATTGCGCCTTCTTTGAGATTATCGTGCTGGTAGGTGGTCGAGCCGTGGATTTTAGCAACGGTCTCCTGGGCCACCGTATCTAACGGTTTTTTGCGCCCGCCCTGCTGCACCACCATCGTCTCTAGCGAATCCAGGGACGATGGCTGGAATTGGCTCAAGGGCATGGCGATTAACACCAGTCCCAGACATAATCCAATCGCAAATTTGAGAAGTTTCATCATGCTGCTAACATTAGCTGACATTAATTTAATGAATTATACTGCCGACGACTTAATGGTGGACTTTTTGTGGGTTGGGTGAGGGCGCTGCGGTGGTGAGATGGTGAGTGCGCTGCGCTGGTGAATGGGTGAATAGGCTTTGCCGACAAATACACTTTACTCTTTGAGAACCTTTAGACGTTAACCATTAACTCATTTCCCCATCACCTACTCACCTACTCACCTACTCACCTACTCACCCCTATCGCCCCAAAAAGAAACTGAAAATTGGAATATGCACCGTCGCCTCCTCAGCCTCATCCTGTCCCTCTGAATCTGGGGATCCCAAGACGTCTGCAACAACCTTAAGTTTCTTCGCCACCGAGCGCCCGTAGAACATAGTCCCAATGCCCCCCACCACCATCATTGACCCCAGCCAGGTTAACCCTGTCACCCACCACGGCTCGCGCTTCACCTGTAGCGTAGACTGACTCAAATCACCCGGATTCCAGGAGGCTTGGGCAATCTTCCACCCTTTAAACCAGGTGGGGTGATTCATCCAAACCCGTCGCTCAGATAGCTCGCCGGTATGGGGCTCCATTAAAGTAACAGCACTGGTCCACATGGCAACCGACTCGCTGCCTTCATTGCGATCCACAATAAAATCATTGAGTTTGAGTGCAAAGGGCAGCTGCAACAACTTTGGACTAAAGGCCACATACCAATCTTCTGTTTGAGTGGGGTCTTCAGGAGACGCGGCAGCAGACACGGTCGTCGGCTCACCCCAGGGCACCCAGACCGGCTCATTCCCACTAGCAGATACGAGTAATGCTGGCTCCCCGCTGTCGGCGGGGGCAGTCTCTGGCAGGGGGACAATCTCCCGCTCTACCCGAGCATGGGGCACATACTCTGCCAGGGTGATTTCAAAATCGGCCCAGCCTGGGGTGATCGCGTCACCCACTGCTAAAGGCCCTGATTTGAACCCCTTAGAAGAGCGGGCTGCATAGTGCAAGGCACCCGCTGCATCCACCACCACGCGGAAAAAGGCATCTGGCGCAGTCGGGGCAGCGGCTTGGTAACGAATATTTGCCTTGATCGGTTGAGCTGCATCCCCCAGGGTAGATCGAATCGGCTCAAACCCAGGATTACCAAAGACAAACCAGCGCTCTGCTGAGGTGCCGTCGGTAATCTCTAGCTGCACCGTCGGATTGCGAAGCTGCTGGGAGGCAGTCTCGGGCTGACGGTTGCTATCTAAGCGAAAGTCTGGCCAAAAACCTAAGATCTTAATCTCGCCGGAGCCAACTTTTGTCGGTTTCTCAAGAGTCGACTTGACATCTATCGTTTGAGCCACACCCATTAAAGAGACCTGTAACTTGCCTAAGGGATTTGCAGGGGTCTCCTCTGGGGCCGACAACGCTTTCTTTAAGGCTGGCGGAGACTCGGCTTTGATAATCTGTAGCTCAGCGGGGCCAATATCTATCTGATCGTAGACCGCTGGCGCAACGGCCAACCAGCGCTCCAGGGTTTGTCCCATGCGGGCACTGCTCAAAGTCAGGTGTACGGCAGGGTTATCCACCGCTGCCCCCTCTTCAAAGTGAACAGATTTGATCGTGTTGCCGCTGTAGCCCAGCAGAGAGAGAGGCCCCACCCGGTTGGGAACAACCGTGCCGTCGGGCTTGATAAACAAAGCGGCTTGCTGGGTCTCCTGACCGGGGGCGACCACTTCTAAGATATCTCCCTCGACTCGCAAGGTGCTGACCGGGCCAGCATCGGTGCGGGCTAGCAACATCCCCTCAACACTCAGGTGGATCACCGCCGCTGAGCCTGCAATGATGACAACTAATCCCCAATGAGTAATCGCAAAGCCCACCTTACGCGCTCCTCGCCAGGGATAGCGCGACAGGGTCGAGATGCCCAGGTTTAGGGCCAGCATAAACATCAGTGCGCCAAACCAGGGACTCTTATAAATTTCTTGCTGCACCACCGCCGAACCCACTTCGGACTCATAAAAGGTTGCGCCGATCAGAATGGCTGCGATCGCAACCAGCAACGGCACCGCCAACTTAATCGATCCGAGAAACTGAGTTAACTTAACTGCCATAAAGACAAAAACCGTTGCAACAAACCAAGGCAAGCCCGACAGAACAAAATTGTCTACAGCAACCCTGCAAGAGACAATCCTCACGGCAAGTCAAAGACTTTTTTGTATCCAAAGTTGCAAAAAACCTTTGATTATTCAAAAGACGCATTAAACATATCGGATCTCTACATTCCCTTAAGATTGAGATCAGATTTGAGACTTTTGACAGCTACCCCAAACCTTTCTGAAATCAGCAAAACAAGACCGCTACCCATTTTTTCTTGGCAGACAATAAAATTATGCGATTTCAGTGAGGATCCCATGCGAGAATTTCATAAAGGCTTGGATTTTTGTAGCTGTGTACACAAAAAAAGAGTTGCGATCGCCATAGCTTAACTGCGTGGGGTCCGTAGGACTACGGATTGCTCATAGCGTCCGTTGATGTCATTTAGCGCTGCGTTTATATCGGCTGGTATCCCTGGAGGGTGCCCTAATAGGTTTTGCTTTTGCATGGAGTGCAACGATAAATTATGGCTTTGAATGTTGAGCTATTAGAACAGAGCTTTGAACTCGTTAAGCCCAAGGCAGACGAATTTGTGGCCAGTTTCTACAACAACTTGTTTACAGATTATCCAGCAGCCAAGCCTTTGTTTGAACATTCAGACATGGCTAAGCAAGGCAATATGCTAAAGGGTGCGCTGGTGATGGTCGTTGAGAATTTGCGCAATCCTGAGGTGCTCAGCAAGTCTCTGAAGGGTTTAGGTGCGCGCCACGTTAAGTACGGTGCCCTGCCTGAGCACTATCCTTTGGTGGGCAACAGTTTGCTTAAGACCCTGGGTCAATATGCCGGTGCAGCCTGGACCCCTGAGCTCAAGCAAGCGTGGACCGATGCCTATGGTGCCATTGCTGAGCTG
Source organism: Cyanobacteria bacterium P01_D01_bin.44 (assembly GCA_039200855.1). Taxonomy (GTDB): domain Bacteria; phylum Cyanobacteriota; class Cyanobacteriia; order Phormidesmidales; family Phormidesmidaceae; genus SIO4C1. Next base: position 3,868 of record JBCCRZ010000071.1, read on the forward strand.
ATGTTAGAGGGGGCAGACTACTCCCAAGAAGAGATCGCCCTAGAGCCTGCCCCTACTGGAGAAGAGGGGCTACAAGTGGAGATGCTCGAACAAAGTTTTGCCCTGGTTGCCCCCCAGGCTGATGAATTTGTCGCCAGCTTTTACGATAATCTGTTCACTGACTATCCCGCCGCTAAGCCTCTGTTTGAGCACTCAGATATGGTCAAACAGCAGCAGATGCTCAAGGGTGGGCTGGTCATGGTGATTGAGAATTTGCGCAAGCCGGAGGTGCTGAGCAAAGCGCTGGGCGGCTTAGGGGCGCGTCATGTCAAGTATGGAGCGCTGCCTGAGCACTACCCTTTGGTGGGCAACAGTTTGCTCAAAACCTTAGGCCAATACGCAGGCGCAGCCTGGACTCCGGAGCTAAAGCAGGCATGGACCGATGCCTATGGGGCCATTACTGAGCTGATGCTGGAGGGGGCAGACTACTCCAAGCAAGACATCCAGCTTGATGGTCCACAGGCGGCAGCAGTGGTAGAGTCTCCCGACGTAGGGTCTCCCGAAGGCATTGGAGCGGGTACAACCGCTGGCATCATTGGTGGGGGTGCTTTAGTTTTGATTCTTTTGCTTATTCTTTTTTAGCGGTTGGTTTAGCGGTCTAAATGTTAGGTAATTCAAACCAACGCTGGCGCAAGTTTCTAAATCTCAAGGTCGCTGTCATCTTGGTAGCGATCATGATGTTGATGTGGTTTTCGGCGGCTTTTGCCCTAGAGCAAAAGCAGATCTTTTTGCCGGGCGAGACATCGGAGGGGCACCATTTGTTTGAAACCTCCTGTGCGTCTTGCCACGAAGGGTTTAAGCCCGTGACCAATGAAACTTGCAACCGCTGCCACGAGGCCGAACTGGCCGAAGATACCCACGGGGCTAAGAAGTTTCGAGACCCGCGCTGGGCCGAATATCGTGAGAGAATTGATGTCTTGACCTGCACCGCTTGTCACAACGAGCATGTGCATATGTTTGGCCGGGGGGTGCATATTCAGCCTGACCTGTGTATGCTTTGCCATGAGGAGCTAACCGTCACCCAGCTCAAGAGCCATGAAGGGTTTGAGGCCGATGGCTGTTGGACGGCGGGCTGTCACAACTTCCACGATCACCGCACAATTTCGACGGGTTTCCTGCGACAAAATATGGGTGAGCCCGCCATGCTGCCGGTGCAAGCGCTACCTGACCGGGTGGTGACAACGGAGTTAGACAAGGCCCCTGCCCCCAATCTAAAGCAGGAGTTCTTGGAGGGGGGGGCATGAAAAGACTTCTGAACGCGTTCTTAGTCGGTTTTTTGACCCTGGTCCTGTGTTTTAGCTATGCGCTGCCTGTGGAGGCCACTACCCAGCAAGAATTAAATGAGATCACAGGGCAATGGGAGACCAGCGCCCATGCTCTCAACGATGTCAATTGCGCCAGTTGTCACCAGGATAGTGAAACCAATGCCTTTGTGGCTGAGCCTGACCATGAGAGCTGCCAGTCTTGCCACGAAGACTCGGTAAACACCTTTCTGCTGGGGAAGCATGGGATTCGGCTGCTAGAGGGTGAAACGCCCCTGACCCCGGCCATGGCGCGTCTGCCTATGAAGCACGACGCGTTTCAAAAGCAGATGACTTGTAATGCTTGCCATAATGTTCATTCAATTGACACAGTTCAGGCTTCGGTAGATGCGTGTTTGACCTGCCACAACGACACCCATTCCCTCAATTACAAAAACTCCAAGCATGCCGAATTGTTTGCGGCAGAGGGTGAGCTACCGCGTCCGGGGGCGACCGCAGTCACCTGCGCAACCTGTCACCTACCCCGCATCAGCACCAGCAGCTCTGAAGAGACGGCTGTGGTAAAGGTTAATCACAACAATACCTATACCCTCAAGCCGCAGGACCGTATGGTGGGTGATGTTTGTATGAACTGCCATGGGGTGGAGTATGCCTACAACAGTATTTTCGACGCCGAGCTCGTCGAAGCCAATTTTGACCGACCTCCGACGCTCGAGTTAGAAACGTTTGATCTAATGAGAGCCTTTGAAGAACGGAGATCGGGCAATTCTTCTGAGTCGGAGGCAGAGTAATGTCTGCGTCTGATCAGAAACCCTCGTTCGCCTCTTTGCAAGGGGTCTCACAACACAGTGTTCTCATCACTATGCGAACGTACTCGTTGAAGTTAAATGGATACACCAGGAGATAGTTAACATGGCTAAAACAAGTTGGATACAGCGAATTCGAGCTAGAACAGCGGCTCTGTTCGCACTAGCAGCGGCTATTTGCTTCACCGCTGTGGCTTGCAGCGGTGGCGGGGGATCGACCGTTGCAACTGCGACGGGTCCTTCGATTGCACCTGACTTAGTGGCAGACTACATTCATACGGTGCTGGCGGCTGACCGGACTGCCTACACTAAGCACGTGGTCAACCGGGTTCAAACCCTGGAAGGCAAAGCCAAAGACGGCGGTGTCTTGCAAGTAGAATCCACCGAAGGTTGGCAGCAAACCGATGGGATCCCTCTACCGGCTCAGATGTTTCGTCTGGGCTCTGAGATTGCCAACGAGTCAGGCTACTTTACCTATAACCTGATTTCCCCTTGGTACATTAACGACAACCACGGTCCCAAGAGCGACTTTGAAAAGACAGCAATGGACGAAACGGTGGCCACGGGTGAGCCCTACAAGGGCTATCAGGAGGTTGGCGATCAGGCTTACTTCTCTGCTTTATATCCTGACAAGGCCGTTGCTGAAGCCTGTGTGAGCTGCCACAACACTCACCCTGTCCATCTGGAGCGTTACCCCGACAAGGTGTTCGAAATGGACGAGGTCATGGGTGGCGTTATCATCAATATCCCCGTTGAGAGCATGCCCGCAGCTTAATTGTTCCCTCACGAACAACCGAGGATTAGGGGCATTGAGCAGCCATCAAGGTCCCTGGTCCTCTTTTTTCCCTTTCACGCAGTTTGGGTCCCATGAAACCTAGATTTTCAACCCTGATTATTTTGACCCTGGTCTGTGCGGCTTTGCTGGCACCCTTTGCGGTGAGCCCGATCTACCTCGATATGCTGCGCGATCGCTCTATTGAGCTTCATCAGTATTTACGGGGCGAATATTATAAGCAGATCACGGGCTATGTGGCCTTGTTTTTTGTGGTGTTAGAAATGGTGCTGACGTTAAGAAAGCGCAGCCGGGGTTGGATTGTCAAAATTAAAATTCCAGGCTCGGTGATTCTCTGGCGTAGCCTGCATATTTTTACCGGGGTGGGTCTACTCGGGGTGGTTTTAGTGCATACCCTCGGTGCCAACGGGCTCAATTACAATGGTATCTTTTTGTGGGTTTTCTTTGCGGTGACCCTCTCAGCACTGGTGGGGGTTGTCGCCGAGACGGGGATCTTAGAGTCGTCTAGAAAGTTTTTTAGCTTCGGTAACGCTAAACCTGAGGCAGGCATTGGTAAAGGGGCCCTGATCCGCAACTTGCGGGCGATCTGGCTACCCACCCATATCTTTTTGGTGAGTGTATTTACCCTGATGCTTGGATTTCATATCTTTTTGGCATATTACTTTAGGTGAGGGAAACGAGGAAAAGGAGAAAGGGGCTAGACGCCCTATCTACCACCTCCCGTCTTCCAAAATCTAAAATCCAAAATCTAAAATTTCTAAAATCCTTCAAAAAATGGTTTCTACTTCAAAAGAACAACGCCATCCATGGAAAATTTGGGGCGCGATCGCAACCCTCGTCATTGCTGTGGTAGCGACCTTCTTTTTGACCCGACCAGCGGAGACGGCGGTGAGCTACACGCCCCTGTCTGGGCTGATCACGCTAAAGGCGATGGCGGCTAAGGCGGTGCCCTATGAGGTTGCGATCGCAGCCCCAAAACCCACCCTGATCGAATTTTACGCCGACTGGTGCACCACCTGTCAGGCCATGTCATCCACCATCGACACCCTGCATCAACAATATGCAGAGCAACTCAACTTTGTCATGCTCAATATTGACGAACCTCAGTGGGCGAGCCAGGTTGCTGAGTACGGTGCGTCTGGGGTTCCTCAATTTACCCTGCTCGACTCAGCTCACCATGAGGTTGAGAGCTTTGTGGGTAAAGTGCCTAAACCTGTTTTCAAAGATCTCTTTGCGCGCGTGATTGGATAAGCAGGATACATCGTTGACAGGTGGGGTTGCTAGGATAGTTTGCAATAGTGAGGATTTGCTATGACGATACTCGACCAGTTCTTAAAACTCTTAAAATTTCTCGAAGCCGGCCAAGACGTTTTTGAGTTTTTGACCCATCCCATGGGCCTCTCAGCGGTGCTTGCTGTTTGCCTGTACTTTCCGATTCAAATTTTAGGGTGTGATGCACCGAGTGCGGCAGCGCTATCCTGCACAGTCGCACTAACGCTGTTTTGTCTACTAGAACGCCCCGATTTTTAAAACCGGCATCTAGTCATTTATCCAAGCTTCACGACCCATCAAATCGAAGACAGAATCTCGCAGCAGATAATCATGGGCCTCTAAGACCCGCTCGATCTCAAGCCAGTCGCGCAGCGGAAAGTGTTTACACAGCGTGTAGAGACGCTGGTGCCGATCGACAACCCCCTGGCTGACCAGAGCCCGCACCTCATCTTGAATCATTGAAATCGAGAACTGAACTGTCTGAAGCATCATCGTAGGGGGCCTGAAGACAACAAGGGTAAAGTCGTTGCTAAAGTACAGTTGTTAAAATAGGGTTAGAGCGAGCTGGCACAGTCAAGGGATAAAGCTTGTGGGGAAAGACAGTATATCCAAAGATTTGCCTATCTTTTGCAGTCAAAAAGCTACAGTTAAAAAGCTTTCCAATAACGACAAAGCAGACGTCTTGACGGGGGTCAGGGTTGCTAAGCTTGCGTTGAATGAGTTGTTGTAAAGCAAATAACGACTCGCTAGGGGCAAAAGATATTTAAGGCTGAGATTTTATTTTTAATCCAGACGTTGTAATCCAAACGTTTTTATAGGTCACAGGGCTCAAGTACCCTTATAAAGCGTGGGTACCTAGAGTGAAAAGCGTGTGATTATGGACTGTTAAACTGTATTTTAAGTTACGAATTGCCCTGTGAAAAATATCTTTATGAAAGATTCCTGACATTTTTGCGATCTTTAAAGCAGGCCCTATAAATCGACAAATTAGCGCTTGCGCTATGTTTGTTGGGATGACCAAGCATGGCCAGGCCGTCTAAGTCATTTTTAATGTCCAAGGAATGACGCTTACTCTGGTGTAGCCCTTAGGCAAAATGGTATCGGTCAAATCAGTCCCAGCTAAAGTAGCCCCAGCCAAATCAGCCCCAGCCAAATCAGCCCCAGCCAAAATAGCTCCGGTCAGATTAGCCTCCTTCAAATCAACCTCCTGAAGATTGGCCCCGCGCAGGTCAGCCCCCTGTAGGTTTGCAGATTGCAGGCAGGCATTTTGCCAGTTAGTGGCGCTTAGATCGGCGTGACTCAAACAGGTGGCTTTGAAATTTGCCGCGCTTAAATCACAGCCCTCTAAACAAGCCGATGTCAGATTAGCCCGTTCAGCAATTATCCGAGACAGTTGACTCCAGCTCAGGTCTGCCTCATTCAGTTGCGCCTCGGTTAAATTAGCCCCTGACAAATCTACGCTGCCCAGATGCGCACCGCTTAAATCAGCGCCCACTGCCCAAACCCCCCATAGATTAGCCTTCTCAAAGCAAACCTCTTGGCCTGCCACTGCGGATAAATCGGCCCCAGCTAGCTGAGCCTGGGTAAAATTTGCAGCCGTCAGATTAGCTGCCTGTAAATTGGCACAGCTCCAATCAGCTTGCCTAAGATCGGCTCGATGCAGATCAGCCCAGAGCCCTTGTACCCAAATCGCGACGCTTTCTCGCAGATTTACCCCTGTCAGGTTTGCACCGCTAATGTCGGCCCAAATCAGATTGGCTTTAGATAGATCACTTTGGCTAAAATCCAGACCGCTCAAATTAGCCTGATAAAACTCAACCTGCTGTAACTTAACTTTGCAAAAATGACGCTGTGCGGCATGATACTGCCGCCAAAATTGCTGAAGATCCATAGCATAGCCCCCGGATCATCTAACTATTTTCCGGTACGACATCCATTGTAGTTACGCGAGGGCTAGGTGTGTTGCCCTCGCTGGCCCATAGGATATTGGTGCGTCTGGGGGTATCTATGGGGGCGTGGCCTATAGTTTACCCGGGCACATTCAAAGCGCCGTTAGCTTTGAGCCAAAGGGTCTGCTCTGCGGTTAACCCTTGGGCATCTGTAAACAATGTGCCTGCAACCTGTGCCCCATCGTCGCTAATCCCGAAGTCAACCCCAGAAAGATTAGCCTTTTCCAGGTTTGCCTGCTGCAGGTTGGTCCCCGACAGGTTGGCTCTGGTCAGATCTGCCCCCTCTAACTGAGCCCCAAAAAGGGAGGCCCTGCCCAAGTCAGCCTTGACTAAGCTGGCTCCATTCAGATTGCTCCAATCAGCTTGAGTTTGTAATAAGGTTGCGCTTTCCAGATTAGCGGCTTGACAGTTGGCATTGAGCAGATCTGTCTGGGTGAAGTTAGCCGCGGTCAAATCAGCCCCTACTAGCACAGCCGCTTCTAGATCTGCTAAATGGAAGGACGTGCCCTGTAGCCTCGCTCGACGCCAGATGCTGCGGGCGAGCTTGGCACCGCCAAAGCTGGCTTCGCTAAAAGTAGCGTCTGTGAGGTTGGCTCGTGTTAGGTCAGCGTTTTTAAAGTGAGCACCGCGCCCCGTCACCTCAGTCAAATCGGCCTGGATGAGGGTCGCAAAAGATAAATCAGCCTGGTCCAAGTCTGCCCCATGGAACTTTGCCTTGGGGGCATGGAGTTCGCGCAAAATGCCGCGATCGAGGCGGGCACCGGTCAGCTCGGCTGACTCTAAATGGGCCCCCTCAAAGGACGCACCAGACAGAACCGCCAGTATCAAGGTTGCTTTAGAAAAATTAGCCCCAGCACAGGAGGCTCCGGCCAAATTGGCGCGACGTAGATAGGCTCGAGAGAAATTGCTCGCGTCAAGGTGTGCGCCACCTAGATCAATATGGCTTAATTCAGCGCGGCGTAGCGATTGATGAGCCTGGACCTTAGCAAGGACTTCATTGACAGTAAGCTGAGCCATTGGGCAACAATCCCTCAAACGGTATCAAAAGTGACATTTTTTCTTCTCTAACTGTATATTACACAACTGTTTTATGGGAATCACTATGGGTTAAGAATTATTAGAGCTTTTTGTCCAGATTTCATGACAATTTAGGCTCGCCATAGACAATGTCAAAACAGCCGATGACAGGGGGTGAATTGACCCGATGCTAAGAAGGTTTCAATGTCCGGTAAAGTCGCCGCCTGGCTCTAAAATAAAAAGCCACGCTTCTGACTTAGACAGAAGCATGGCAGTTGGATTGGAAAACTCTCAAGTTAACGGTTCAAAAACTAACGATTCATTGGGCTTCGCTTTGCTTTCCATCGACGCTTATTTTTTGCCCGCCGAAAGGTCGGCATACCTAGACTAGTTAGCCCCAGCAGCCCCAATGGAACGCGCTTGGATTGATGTGAAAGCCGTGATGGTGTACCTGATCGCTGCGCGGAGTGCTCAGTTTGAGGACGATGTTGATAATCGGCAACAATCAATGAGAAGAGCCCCGCCACAATGAACATGGCTAAGCTGTTGAGGGATCTGTCAACCGTGGGGAGGTTGTGATGGGGGGCATAGGTCCTAGCGATAAACCAGATAAACAGACCCACCGACACTAACAGCGCTATGTTGTTGATAGCAGGAGTGTTGGCAAAGGTGTAAATGGCCCCGCCCGTCGGGCCATCAATGGCCCCGTTAAACTCTTCTAACGTTGTAAATGGACTAGCAGACATAAAACCTTCTCCTTAACGTTGCGAGGCTGTCTGGGACATAGAAACAGGCGAGGGCACCTGACCATTTTGTTCAGGGAGAATAGAATACTCTGGGTAGCCCTCCAGGCCAAAATCAGCCAGGTCTAAACCGGCAATCTCTTCCGCTTCGGGAACGCGCAGCATATTTAGCTTCTTGAGGACGAAACTGACGCCGTAGCCAGGGATGAAACCCAGGATAATCGTGCAAACAAATGTGCCAACAAACTGACCAACAAATCCCGTTAAGGGAATCCCATCGCCCTGGGGATATCCGGATGCCATGACCCCGACCGCCATGGCCCCAAGCAGACCGCAGTAGCCGTGGACAGCAAAGGCCCCCACCGCATCGTCAATGCCTGTTTTCTCAAGGGCTTTGCCCACAAACGGCATCGTATATGCTCCGATAAAGGCAATCAGAATAATCATCGGCGGGCTATACAAATCAAGCCCAGCCCCCACCGAGATGATGCCAGCCAGTCCGCCCGAGATGGTGAAGAACGGATCGGCCTTGGAACCCATGTATGCGCCGACAATGCCAGCGGTTAAGGCCAGGGTGGTGTTGACGCCAACCGATGCCAACGTCATCGGGGTTCCGTAAATGGTGATTTCTCCGGTCTGGCCCGGCACAAAAATAACGCAGGCGGCTAAGAACGCATAGAAACCCACGAAGATCATCAACAACCCCACCATCGTCAGGGGTAGGTTGTGGGGCAAAATTGTTCTCGGATTACCCTGGGCATCAAACTTGCCAATGCGGGGACCCAGATTGATCAGTACACCCAGGGCAAAAAATCCAGAGACCCCGTGAACTACTGCGGAACAGCCGAAATCGTGGTAGCCAAATTGGGTGAAGAACCAACCGTAAGGGCTCCAGCCCCAAGCGGCGGCAACCACCCAGGTAAAGGACCCGAGCACCACCGCCAAAATGGCGTAAGCGCCCACCTGAATGCGCTCAATAACTGCCCCCGACAGAATCGAGGCAGTCGTCATAGCAAACAGGGCAAATGCAAACCAGAAAACCCCGGTGAGGTTGTCGGCAATGTTGGGACCCAGCGCAGGAGACCAGGGGTAAGCGGCTTGGACTAAGCCTAAAACCTCGCCTACAACCCCTTCGGAGTTTGGATCGGTCCAGGGTCCGACAATGCCACCCTGCAGTGGGAACAGTGGGAACGCGTTATAAACCCACCAGCCAAAGAAGAAGAATGTAAGACCTACAACGGAGAGGGTCAGCAGGTTTTTGACCATCGTGGCCAGAACATTTTTCGATCGGGAAGCTCCGCCCTCGTAGGCCAGGAAACCCACGTGAATAATCAACATAAAGACGGAGGCCCAGTAATAGTAGGACTCCGATACGAAAGTTGCCAGAAACTCTTGCGACTCAGGAGTCATAAGATACCCCTACACACTAAATGATCAGGTTGGACAAATAAACCAGAAAATAGCCTGCGCAGTTGACGCAGAAGACACTGTCACGACTTGAAACATCAGGCTATCCGGCAACCTGAACAATGGCTCAAATGCTTCACTAGAAAAATTGTTTTCAACTTCTCTAATTCTTTTCTGAGTGCTCACTAGAAATGCTGCCAGCCTGGATTACCGCAAGCTAAAGCTTTTAATGTCATGATTATGCAACGCAAGTCAAGGGCTGGCTGTATTCATGACTACTGAAGCGAGAAATTAAGGGTCTGAGTAATGGGTAGTGGGTAATGGGTAGTGGGTAGTGGGTAGTGGGTAGTGGGTAGTGGGCTTTGGCGTGAGCTCAGCCGAACGGTAGTGGGTGGTGGGTAGAAAGTGGGGGCAGGTCGGGTTGATGTCTGCTTCAGGAGAAAGAGTCCTTTGTGCTCAGATATTGATTGATGAGTGTTTCCAGATCAGTACGCGCTGAGTGCAGTTCTATGATGGGCTTTGCTTGCAAAGGGTGTCGCCAGATCAGGGCAGGGATATTGTTGATCCGGGCGGGGACTGCGCGGTGGTTGGGTAGTGTTTTTAGTCGGTGGGGAGGTCTGACTGTCGCCTGTTTTGCTAAGGTCGGGAACAAACTATCTGGCAGCAAAATACTTCCTAGCCAATCAAACTGCTTTACTCGGACATTCATTTTAAGGGTATTCATCTTAAGGGCATTGATCATTGAGGCAAAGTTGCCCTCATGGGTAATGCGAAAATTGCGATCGCACAGCCTCAAAACAGAACAAGGGCTCCCCTGGAGTTTTGTTTCTAAGGACTGAAAGGGGGCCAGGTGATCGACCGCTTCACCGAAGAGGGTCCTAGCGGCGTGGAGACCATCGGGGCCGGTGAGGTCCCAGAGAGAGTGGGGCATGGTGGGTAGAGGGTAGAGGGTGGTGGGTAGATGGTGGTGGGTGGTGGGTGGTGGGTAGAGAGTAGAGGGTGGGAGATGGGGGAGATGGGGGAGATGGGGGAGATGGGGAAGGGGGTTAAATGCGGACGCGGCTTTTGGTGGGGTCGAAGGCGGCAAGGGGGCCGACGGTGGCTTTGACGCGACGTTTGAGGCTGTCGAGGAGGCCGATCTCAACCAGGGTGTCAGGTTGGGCGTATTCGGGGACGAGTTGGGCCATCGCGATACTTTGGCTGAGAATGGGGGAGTAGGTGGCGCTGGTGATCTGGCCGATGCGGTAGCGTTGGCCGTGGGCATAGACGGGTTGGCCGTGGGCGGCGATTTCGGGGCTATCTAACACCAGGCCGACGGCGACTCGGGAGGGGTGGGCTCGAATGTTTTCTAGGGCGGTTTTGCCGATGAAATCTGTTTTTTTCATCGCCACTGTCCAGCTGATCCCAGCCTGGTAGGGTGATGTCAGATCGTCAAATTCATAGCCTGAGGCTAACAGCCCGGCTTCGATGCGGGCGCGGTCAAGGGCCTGCATTCC
>JBCCRZ010000072.1:0-14640 GCA_039200855.1 Cyanobacteria bacterium P01_D01_bin.44
CGTCAACTACTCCCAGAGGCGTTGGGTAACTTCGACGGTTTCAAAAGACCGCAACACCGACCATGATAGGCGGGTTACCACCATAGATAGGGCAATGATGCTGGCCAGTGCTAAAGCTGCATAGGGCGCGTGCAGGCTGATTAAAATAATACTGGCAACAAGGAGGGCAACCAATGTGACATCCATAATAATGTCCTCCTGAACGTGTCAAAGGTCTTGCCTCTAATAATAGGTACCCCATTGAGAATGGGGATCAATATGGCCGAAACCTTAGTATTGCTTAATATCCCTTTGCATAAATCGTCTCCTTTTCCTACCCCCTGCCCTCACCTATGGACAAGGTGACCTTGGCTCCTTGCCTATCTATGCCTTTTCTGGCCTCTTCTGCTCCCCCTGCCCCTCTCTTCCCCTGCTCCCTTAACGCCTCTTACTGACCCGCTGGCAGCTCTCGCTTCTGATAGGGCAGCGGAATGTATTGTACAGAAGGTCGCCCCTGCTGTGGTTGGGGGTAAAGTTCCATCAGGCTATAAATAATTCTGGGCAATCCAGCCATGATCGGTAGACCCAGCTCCGTCGCTTCTTCCACAGAAACGGGATAATCGTGCGTGACTTCGCCAGAGGTCAAACGTTGGACAATCCGATCGATGTTCTCAGGCGCAATTTTGGGAGAAGGAATTTTATCCTCGAGCAAATCGCGTACAAATTTTTGTACCTGATGCATGGCTTTACCGGCCAAATCAGCCATCACCAGGGTTTGATCTTCGATGTTTTCGATGGGTTTGTCTGCGACGACTTTGAGCACGCTAGCGGCGGCCATATTCCCCAACTGTGGATCAACCGGTCCTAAGACGGCGTTTTCATCCATGACAATTTCATCAGCGGCCATGGCTAGCATAGTGCCACCGCTCATGGCGTAGTGGGGTACAAACACGGTGACCTTTGCCTGATGGCGCAGCAGTGCTCGGGCAATTTGCTCCGTGGCTAGCACCAGCCCCCCTGGGGTGTGCAAAATCATGTCGATGGGCACATCCGGCGGGGTTAAGCGAATGGCCCGCAAAACTTGCTCAGAGTCTTCGATATTGATATAGCGAGACAGGGGAATACCTAGCAGGTTGACAGACTCCTGTCGGTGCAGCAGCAAAATCACACGGCTACCCCGCTGCTGCTCAAACGCGTTGATGGCCTTATAGCGGTTAAACTCAGTGCGCCGTTTCTGAAACCAGGGCAACAGCGAAGATATGATGAGAAACACCCAAAAGAGATTGAAAAAATTCATGGAATATGGGGTGGGTTTGAAGTTTTATGCCTTTGATACTACCGAACGCCCAGCTCCTAATGCCTCATTTTTAGCAAGCGTCTGACTAAAAAAATCATATTTTCCCAAGTTAGATAGCTGCGTGATTGACAAAACCTGTTGCCTGTCGCCTGTAGGTTGGCTTGAACTCGTAAAGTCTAAATAATATCAAGCTTTTTGGGCTGCTCTATGCCTGCGATAGGCTGTGCCAACGAGCCGGTAAAGCCTATGTAAAGCCCAATGCCAACCTGGGATTTCGCAATCATTTCAAAACTTTTGTTAGTTAATCAATTTAAATAGATAAAACTATTTGAAAAGTATACTTAAATTACTAAATCTGGGTCCCATACCGTACGATTAAATGGGACCGTCCTTATTTAAGAGCTGATTTTTGAACAGGCCTTCATCACTCATCTGAGTCTGCTTGTCTATATTTTTGAAAAAGCATAAATCGTTTTCAACCCAGAGAAAATTGCGTGCCTATTGATAGACAGCGTCGGTCACCTGTGTCGCAGGGCACTTTATTTGCCATTAGCTTTTTGATAGGCGGTTGGGCTGTTGTCAGTTGGCAAAGCTATCGGCTTGAGCAAAGGACTATCAAAGCCTATCAAAAAGCCGAAATGGCGTCTGTTCAAAGGTCTGCCCAAGCCGCCCAAAAATACGTTGCTCAAGAGCTAGCCCATCGCGATACAAAAGATTTATCTGCGATTCAACACGAAGTCCACACCTATTTTGTAGAACCCATGGGCTTAGATCCGGTCGGTCACCCGTGGATTTATGCCGTCGAAGACATGATGGTGGACAGTGCTGCAAATGGGTCTGACGAGTTTGCCCATGCAAGCAAAAGCATGGCAGCTATTTCTTCCCGTCAACAAGCTTATCCACCCCATGAGATCATGGCCCAGGCGATCCGCTCGGGGCAAGCAGGTACGAGTCACCACCAGGGCGACCCCCATCAAACAGGGCATCAAGTTGCCCCTTGGTGGGAACCCCTGGCCCAAGATGCTAGCTATGAGGTCGCCGCCTGGGCACCGGTTGTCATACTGCCAGACACTCCCCATGAACAGGTTTGGATGATCGGTGTTTCTGCTCACCTGACCGAGTTAATGAAATTTCACGGTGCCTACCGGCAAATCAATGGGGCTATCCTTACCATGGTTGCCATTACCCTCTCCACCGTTGGAATTTTGCTCAAGCAGCAGGGGCGAGATTGGCACACCGAAGTGCCTCCAACGGCCTATGAAGTTGCCCTTGAGGAGTTGGTCTTTACAGACTTGCTGACGGGGTTAGCCAATCGATATCAGTTTTATCAAGTCGGGGCAAAAGTTTTAGCCGACTGGACTTATCAAAATGCTGGGATTGCTCTCCTGTGCATTGACCTCAATCAGTTTAAGGCCGTTAATGATGAGTTTGGCCACGACGCTGGGGATACCTTGCTGGTAGAAGTGGGGCATCGTCTGCAGATGTGTCTGACGGACCATGACTTGCTGGCTCGCTTAGGGGGGGATGAGTTTGCAATCCTGCTGTGTCCTGCCGACTCAGCCAGTGTGCATGCGGTTGCCAATCAAGTTGTCAAAGCGTTAGAAAAACCGTTTTATCTCAATTTGCAAAAAATCAAAATGGGGGGAAGTGTCGGCATTGCCCTGACCACAGAGCCCGGCTTGTCAATCGCTCAGCTGCTCACCCAGGCAGACATTGCCCTATATCGGGCCAAAGTAAGCCCTGACCCTTTTATTCTCTTTGATCGAACCATGCAGGCAGCTGTCGTGGCCCGGTCAGTCTTAGAGCGCGATTTGCACAAAGCATTAGAAAATCAAGAGCTTTGCTTGCACTATCAACCCATTGTCGATTTACACACCCAGCTCACCATTGGCTTTGAGGCGTTAGTCCGGTGGCAACATCCTCAGCGTGGGCTATTGGCCCCCAAAGACTTTTTGAGGGTGGCCGACGATATGGGCTTGAGCATTTTGATCGATCGCTGGGTGCTCAAACAGGCTTGTCGACAACTCACATATTGGCACCCTCGACACCTCGAGGGGCAAACCCCTGTGATCAGTGTCAATCTGACCGGCAGCCACTTTGCCCAAACCGATTTGGTGGACTATGTGGAAACACTGCTCTCTCACTACGCGATCAACCCGCAACAGCTGACTTTAGAAATCACAGAACAAGTCATGATTTCTCAGCCAGAACAAGTTGTGGAGACCCTACATCAGCTGAGAAAATTAGGACTCCGCGTCAGCCTGGATGACTTTGGCACGGGATATTCTTCGCTCAACTACCTGAATCAGCTGCCGGTTGATTTGCTCAAAATTGATCGTTCTTTTATCAGCAAACTAGACGCTAGCTCCTCCAGTCAAGGCCAAAATAGTGCCATTATCAAAACGATTATTAGGCTGGCCCAAGATCTTGAGATTGATACCGTTGCAGAGGGTATCGAAACCCGTTGGCAGCTCTATTGGATCAAAGCCATGAACTGTCAGTATGGCCAGGGGGATTTCTTTTCTAAACCCCTTTCTCGGGTGGCGGCTGATCAGCTCCTGCATCACCAGACAGATGACATTGAACCAATCCTGCTTGATCCTTCAATAGAGTCAGGGCCGTGTTCCAAGCCTAAGAGCACTCACTAGCGCAGCGCACTCACCCATCAAACCCGAATATTGAACATTGACGGACTACTGGTCCAAATCTTTTACCATCCAAATTGCTTTAGGCTGATAGCCCAGGCTTTGATAAAGCGTTAGGGCCGGTTGGTTGCTGTCAAAGACCTGCAAGCCGATCTGCTGATAGCCTTGTTGCTGAGCCCATCGTTGTCCATATTGCATTAAGGCGGTGCCTAGCCCCCGTCGTCGATGGCCGGGGTCAACATAGACTAAAAAAATATAGGCCTGTCGCTGACCTGTTTTTTGCTCAACGGCTGAGCCTAACCACAGGCACCCGGCTGGTTTGGCGATGGACTGTATAAAACCCACTCGAGGCATGGCGGGTGCTTTGTCAGACTCTACCCACCAAAGCGGGGTCAGGTCGGAGAGATTTTGCTGGACTGTATCTGCCAGATGATTGAGTCTGGTTGCACCCAGCTCACGATAGGCGGACTGCATACAGTCCAATAGCTGGGCTTGATCCAGGTCTGACCCTGGCCGCAATCGATAGCCTGGGACTGACCATATATTCAGGTGATCGGTCTTCAAAAGATTAAGGCCGAGAGCCCCGTTGGCAAGGCGGGGGCTTGGGCCGCTGCGTCTGTGGGCAAAGTCATTTCCATGTCTTCAATAGGAGCTGGTGCCATCATATCGCTGGGCAAGAAGATGCGAGCACTCACCGCCACCATAGCGACTAAAAACACCAGCAAAATCAGAAATGGAGCCACGTATGAACGTAAAAAAGCCATCGGGTTGGTTGTAGATTGAAGACTATTGCTCATAGCAAGTATCAAAGCCGATACTCCTCTACATATCGTAATCCGAATCCTCTAGCCCTGGTCGAGGGATTGGCATAATTGGCTGTTTCTCAAGGCGACGCAACCACCATCCGCCGAGGACTGCGATAATCAGCGAGAGCCAGCCCGTCAGGGATTTTAAGAGCAAAAATCCGCCTACGGCAAACATCGCCCCAAATAGCAAAAGCATGGCCGCTAAGACGCGCTGCGCATCTAGCTTCAGATTTTGTAGGGGGCGTAAGCCTGTGCGTTGACGCTGGCGATGCCAGCCAGGGCCACCGGGACGCACTTTGGTGTAAAAGCGGTCGAGCGTTTCGTCTGATTCGGGGGGGGTGAGCAGCATGACAATGACCCAAACTAGCGTAGAGACGCCAGCTGTTAGGAAAAGCTGTTGCCCAAAGTTGGAGATGTCTAGTATGGGAAAATTGGCTGGAATCCATCCACGGGCTTGGAGACTAGGGAAGGTATTGATAAAGAGGCCAAAGATAAAGCCGGTCAGCAGGGAAGATAGCTCAGCAGCAGCATTGATGCGCCACCAAAACCATCTCAAGATCAGGACCATTCCTGGGCCAGTACCAATGATAATGACGAGGCGAAAAATTTCGGTAACATTGCTGCTATTAAAAGCTGAGATCGCACCCAAGACAGTTACTAAGGCCGAAGCAGCCCGCCCCACCGTGACCAACTCTGCTTGGGTGGCGTCGGGGCGTACGAAGCGAAAATAAAGATCGTTGGTCAGATATGAGGCACCCCAATTGATCAAGGTAGACACCGTACTCATAAAGGCGGCTACTAATGAGGCAACAACCAAGCCCAGCAGCACGGGGGGCAAAAAGTCAAGCATCAGTTTGGGATACCCCAGCTCACGATCTGCTAGATCAGGGTAGATAGCGACCGCCGCTAGCGATACGACAATCCAGGGCCAGGTGCGAATCACGTAGTGCAAAATGTTGAAAAACCAGGCTGATTTTTCGGCCTCAGCTTCATTTTTAGCTGCGGCCAACCGCTGAATAAACTCGCCGCCCCCGTCGCTGCGGCGAAAGGCCCACCATTGTAAAAATACATAGGCCAGGAACGTACTTGCCGGAATGCCCGCCAGTTCGCTCCAATGGATGCCGCCCTCAAAACTAATCGGTACAAAACTGAGGATGTCTTGATCAGAGACGGCTTGGGCTTGGGCGAGCAGGTTTTCCATGCCGCCAGTGGAGAGGATGGCTGCGATCGCAACCACGATCGCTCCAAACAGCGCCAAAAAGAACTGAAAAAAGTCCGTAGCCACCACCCCCCAGAGCCCGGAGAAGCCTGCATAGACCAGCACCAACACACTGACCCCAATCACACTCCACAGTTTGGTGCTGTCCCCTGGCTCAATGCCTAAACTTTGCCATAGCTCCAGTGCATCCACTGCCTTGACCATCGCCAGCATGGCGTAGCCAATGCCGATGCAGTTGATTGGCACCGCAAACAAAAATGCCTTAACCCCCCGCAGCACCGCCGCCGTATTGCCGCCATAGCGCATCTCCGTCAGCTCAGCATCGGTGACAATCTCAGAGCGTCGCCACAGCCGCGCAAACACATAGATCATGATCACGTGGGCCACGCCAAAGCTCCACCATTCCCAGTTGCCCGCAATCCCGCGAGTGCCGACTACCCCTGCCACATAGAGCGGCGTATCGATGGAGAAGGTCGTTGCCGCCATACTCGTGCCCGCCAACCACCAGGGCAACGACCGGCCTGACACAAAGAAGTCCACCAGACTACCCGACGCTTTACGGGACAAATAAACCCCCAGCACCATCGTAAAAGCCAGATAGGCCAGCACAATTAGCCAGTCGATTGTCTGCATAGCCGTTCCCTCGAATTCCCATGAACGTCACACTCAGGGGTGAATGGATGTGAGACATCATCCCATAGTTGTGCTGCTGAAAATGAGTGACACTGCTGCAAACAGCCCTAAATGTGACTAGCGTTAGAGATATTCTCTGGGGTGTGAGGTTCAAGACGCTGTCCCAACAGACTATCGAATTTGAGTGAGTCGAGCCGAGCAGACGTTTTAATCGATAATTGTTGTTTATCTTCTTATATTCCAGTTCGCTAAAGCCAAACCATATTCTGACCTTAGCCTTAACATTTCATCCTGCAAGGCAGCTTGAATAAAATCTTTTTGCCCTTCGGTCAAAGGAAGCACTTCTTCCTTATTTTTCCATGACCTAGATAAAATCCTGCGAGCATTATTCTTGATTGGGTCAGAAAAGATATTCTTGAGAAAACTCAAGTATTTTGATCTCTGAAAGTAATTCCAAAGCGTATCCTTTCTATAAGAACCCTGTGAGTTATGTACTTTTTCAAGCTCAAATTCGAATGATGAGTCAATCTCTAAAAACTGGCAAATTTTACTCATTAACTGGCTAGAGCTGGCCTTGTTGATGAGAGCGCTCATCTCTATGAGGAGTACGTTTTCCTTCGAGAAAGCCTTAACAAATTTATCGGCGATTTTAGCATAGCTAACACATTCAATCACTTCTAAAGGAACACTATCTGGTGTCTCTTTTTCTAATCGCCTTGCATACCAGCCCTGATAAACACCTTGTTTTCTCATTGACTCAATTTTCTTGATTGGATCCCTTAAAATATAAATAAACTTAAATGTTGCATCTATTGTCTGGATACGCTGAATGACTTTTGATGCATTTTTTAAGGAATTAGTGTAGTTTGGTGACGCCTCTAGTGCGGTTAGATGCTTTTGGGAATCCCACTCCCATAAGTTTTTATAGTACTCAAGTCCTCTATCCCATTGGCTATCCTTCAAAAAAAAGTTCGTTTCTTTGACTTTAGATTCTGATATTTGTGGGTGCTGAGATAGATAATTAAATAAGCTAGTTGTTCCGCCCTTCTGAGTTCCAATAATTATGGCAGTTTTATTCAATTTCATGATGAAAACAATCTGCGGCCAGAGGAAAATAAGTTTTCTAGCCACGATTGTAGCGTCTATCAAAATCCGGTGCCGATGAACTCTTTAACAGCAGGTTCCAATAGACTTTTGTTGTAATACAGTTTTTGTAGTACAGTCTTCGCTAAAAAGGCGGCACCCAGATTCGAACTGGGGATAAAGGATTTGCAATCCTCTGCCTTACCACTTGGCCATGCCGCCGGACAGAAACCTACTATATCAAATGGCTGAGAATCTGATCAATCATTCGATTGGCCTGGGAGCCGTAGCCGCCGCCAAATAGATTGAAGTGATTGAGGACATGGTAGAGGTTGTACAGCGTCTTGCGGTCAGCGTACCCATCGTCTAAAGGGTACGCTGCTTCGTAAGCTTGGTAAAATGCATTGGGAAACCGACCAAATAGCTCCGTCATGGCAATATCGACTTCGCGATCGCCGTAGTAGGTGGCGGGGTCTAAAATCACGGGCTCGCCGTCTTGGGTCACCGCTGCATTGCCCGACCAGAGATCTCCATGGACCAGAGCTGGGGCCGGATCGTGGCCAGACAGCAGCTCTGGTAGGGCATCCAACAGCTCATGCTCTCGGGGGAAATGGCCGCCGCGACGGTTGGCTAACTTAAACTGATAACCCAGCCGATGTTCTTGGTAGAAACGCAGCCAGCTGTCGGTCCAGGGGTTGGGCTGGTGGGTTTCGCCAATGGTGTTGTCGCGCTGCCAGCCAAAACCCTGATCGCTCGAGACCCGGTGCATTGCTGCCAGATTCTGACCCATTACCTGCCAGGCAGTTCGACTGCTGCCGCCCAGGGGTAACCACTCCATCGCAATGAAGGCCGAGCCATCAGCGATGCCACAGCCGAGGGGTTGGGGGACTCGAATCGTCTGGCTGCGGTACATTTCTTGCAGTCCAGCAAACTCGGCCTCAAACATGGCCAGTTGGGTAACCTGGTTAAATTTCACAAAGACGGTTTGTTGCTGATCGGCGATTGCATAGGCCTGGTTGATGCAGCCGCCGCTGATGGGGGTGCGATCGCAAATTTCAAACCGTCGCCCCAGCAGCTGACCAATCTGCTCAGCCAGCTTGTCCCACATCACCGTTGCCATAGCGCGTCTCCGCCGTGTTATTTGTCTTCAGCCAGGTGCTGGCCCTCAGACGGGCGCAGGGTCACCATGCGATAGGCATCCACCGGCAAGTATTGTCGCACCGCCGCCTGCACCTGGGCTGGCTCAACCGAGCGGATTGCCTCGGGGTAGGTGAGCGCATTGCTAATATCGCC
The DNA here is from genome assembly GCA_039200855.1 of Cyanobacteria bacterium P01_D01_bin.44. GTDB lineage: Bacteria > Cyanobacteriota > Cyanobacteriia > Phormidesmidales > Phormidesmidaceae > SIO4C1. The sequence continues at coordinate 8,956 of JBCCRZ010000072.1, forward strand.
GGTTAGCGTATGGTAATAGCCATATAGCCCGGCCCGATCGCTGGGGGACTCACTCCCAAAAACATAGCGGTTGGCAACCTGGGTGCGGATTCGACGTAGCTCATCGGCAGTGATGGGCTGATCGTGCAGCTGTTGAATGTGGGCTGCGATGGTCGCCTCGACCTCAGGGATATGCTCTGCGGCCAAGTAGGCCGAGATGTAGAAAACACCCTGCTGGCGAAAGGTCATATTGCTGACTGAGATGCTATTCACCAGCTTGCGATTTTCGCGCAGCTCTTGCACCAGGCGAGTGGTGCGACCCTGGCCCAAAATGGACGCCGCCACATCCAGGGCGTAGGTCTCTGAGAGATCGGCCATGCCAGGTACGCGCCAGCCCATGATCAACCGCGACTGCTGAAGCGAATCGTCCGTGTAATCAACTCGCTTGATTTGCTGAAATGCATCTTCAGGTAAGCCGCCCGGCACCTGCCCTAAGCTCTCCAGCTCGGGTACCTCGACGGTGCCGCGATCGGACAACGCTTTCTCAAAACTGCGCTCAACGGTTTTAATCAGGGTTTCGACCGGCAGATTCCCCACCGCTACCGCCGTCATCCGGCTGGGCTGATACCAATTGCGGTGAAAGGTTCGCATCTGGTCTGCGCTAAGCTGCTCGATCACCTCTGTGGGCCCCAGCACGGGGCGGCGGTAGGGCAGGCGGTCAAAGCTCATTTCCATCGAGCGATAAAACGTGCGCCGTCGGGGGTTATCTTCAGAGCGGCGGATTTCTTCTAAAATGACCGGACGCTCGCGCTCAAAGGCTTCGTCTGGCAGACTCGCGTTGACCACTAGATCAATCTGGAGCGGAGCCAACTGGGCAAAATCTTGGGGGGCAGTGGTGATGTAGTAGTGGGTATAGTCTTGACTGGTGGCGGCGTTAGTCACAGCCCCCCGCTCTTCGATCAGCTGCTCAAACTCTCCGCAGCGAATCTGGGGGGTGCCCTTAAAAATCATGTGTTCCAGAAAGTGGGCCATGCCGTTAATGGCGTCAGACTCTACGCTAGAGCCCACCGGTAGCCAAATGCTTAGGTTGACGGCATCGATGGGGACTTGTTCAGCAATAATCGTGAGGCCGTTAGGCAGTCGTCGCACCACAGGTGCTGTTTGCAAGCCAGGACCCGAGGAGGGAGAAGAGGGAGGTGCTAACGTGAAGGGCATAAACTTTTGGTGCTATTTTTTTTATCTATTGTAAACGCGTCACTCAAACCGTATCTAATTTGAAAGTTTGAGTGTTTAATTGAAGTCAACTTTAATCTTTAATTAAGTCCAAAAAAGTCCAAAATTAAGCAGGGTAACGGGTATGGGTACTTGGCTCAAGGAAACCGATAATGCCATCTATTTAATGGAAGGTGGTTACTACATTTCTAAAATCTCAAAATACCCGTCTAAGTCTAATCCTACGGAAAAGGTGGTTAACGCGACCGCGATGAAATCCTGGTTTGCTCGGTCTGACGCCCCCCGCGGCATGACCATCTCTACGGGGGGACCCGAGCCACAGCCTTTGCCGACTCGAGTCCAGCCAGTGGCTAATCAAGCGGGGCCTAAACGCACCAATAGTAATGGATTGCAGTTGATCAAGTCGTTTGAGGGGCTCAGATTAGAAGCCTACCAAGACGCGGTTGGTGTTTGGACCATTGGCTATGGAACTACGCGCAATGTAACACCTGGGATGAAAATCAGCCAGGCGAAAGCAGAGGAATTTTTGCAAGATGATTTAGAACGCTTTGAGAAGGCTGTCAACGAAGCGATTACGGTCTCTATCAATGACAATCAGTTTTCGGCCCTGGTGGCGTTTACCTATAACGTGGGCTCTGGGGCTCTGCGTAGCTCGACCCTTCGCAAAAAGCTAAACCAGGGCGATACCCTCGGGGCCGCCGATGAGTTTCTCCGGTGGAATAAAGCGGGGGGACGGGTGCTAGCAGGCCTGACTCGACGGCGGCGGGCGGAGCGGGCGCTGTTTTTAGGTGAGGATTTTAGGAAGTTTTTGTAGGCCGCAAAAACGTTCAAGACGAAATCCAACGCTGCCTTTACGCTAGAGAGGTTAGCGATTAAGCAACAGCTATGCCTTCAGCTACCCTGCATCCAGCCTCTTTGCATCCAACCTCTTTGCATAAGGAGCAAGCCAAGCTCTGGCGCGTGCAAAAACTTAATAATGTAGAAGTGCTCAAGGCGACCTACATTAATCAGACGTTTACACGTCATACCCACGATTGTTTTGGCTTAGGCGTGATTGAGCAAGGGCAGCTGCACTACTGGGCCGACACGGGTGAGCATGTGATTCCACCCGGGGAGATGGTGGTGATCAATCCAGGGCAGGTGCACTGGGGTGGGGCACTTAATGGGACGGGCTGTACCTATCGGATTTTTTACCCCCATTGTGAAACGCTTTCGAAAGCGATGCAGTTGGTAGATGAGACAGCGACCGGACTGCCCCATTTTTCGGAGTCACATGTGTGCGATCGCACCCTCGCCCAGCGCCTGATCAAGCTGCTCACTGCCCTTGAGGATGACACCAGCCTTAAGCTGCAATGCGAGTCTTACCTGATCACAACCCTGGCCCACTTAATTAGCTGCTATGCCGACCCCGCCCCAGCAATGGCTAAACTGGGCTCAGAAGACCGCGCAGTGCGCCATATCCGTGACTATCTAGAAAGCTGCTATAGAGAGAATATTGCCCTACAGCAGCTGGCGGATTTGGTCGGACTCAAGCCGCTGCGATTGCTCAGGGCCTTTCGCAAACAAATGGGATTGCCGCCCCACGCTTATCTGCTACAGGTCCGCATCAACCGAGCCAAGACACTACTCGCCCAGGGTCGGCCCATTATCGAGGTAGCCGGTGATACCGGCTTCGCCGACCAAAGCCACCTCACCCGCCACTTCAAACGCTTTGTGGGGGTGACGCCAGGTCAATATGTTTTGGGCTGTTGTCAGCTCACTTGAGCAGCTTTGCGTAGGCAGTAGTCTGTCAAGCTTAAAATTTTGGTTAGGCGAGGTGAGTAGGCGAGTAGGTTTTCACTAATCACCAGCGCAGCGTACCCACACATCAAACCCGAATATTGAACTACTAGGGACGGGCTCAAGCAGCTGGACAAGGCAAACTCTTTAGAATAAATTTAACGAGCTTTTGCATCACAGAATCCTTTAGGGAGTCGACAAGATGAGTTTTTTGACGGGCTGGCTAACGGTTTTCATGGTGGGGCTGATCGCAGTGGTGACCCCTGGACCAGACTTTGCGCTAACGCTGCGGAATAGTTTGGCCTACTCTCGACAGGCTGGGGTGTATACGGCCTTTGGCATTGGCCTGGGCAATACCATCCATGCTACCTACTCGCTGGTGGGCATTGGGGCAGTGATTTCTCAATCGATCGTGCTGTTTAACTTGATTAAGCTAATTGGGGCAGGCTATCTGATTTATATCGGCATCAAGTCGCTCAGGGCCAAGCCGGTCAAGGTTCAGACCGTTCAAACACAAGCCCCCCAGCGATCGGTCGGACGGTTGGTAGCTTTTCGGATCGGGTTGTTTGGCAACTTGCTCAACCCCAAGGCCACGCTGTTTTTCCTGGCGCTATTTACCCAGATTATTCAACCGGGGACACCGCTTATTGCACAGGCAACCTATGGTGGCACCGTGGCACTGCTGTCCCTGGTATGGTTTGCCCTGCTGGCCCTATTGGTTTCGCAACGGTGGATTCGGCAGACGCTAACGGCGGTTTCCCATTGGCTGGAGCGGTTGACGGGAGCGGTGTTGATTTTGTTGGGTTTGCAGTTGGCAGTGGTGGAGCGGTGAAGTTAGTGGGTAGTGGGTAACGAGTAATTGGTAGTGGGTAACGGGTAATTGGTAGATGGGAGACGCGGCAAGGGGGGACGCGGGGACAGTGTTTGGGAATAATGCATCCAGTCTCAGCTAATTTCCCCAATGAGCGTCATTCATCGCGACATTACGCCCGATCCGCGCCATGTGCCTAAACGCTTACCCAATACCCGTCAAATGCAAAGGCTCCTGCGAAAGGTGCAGGCAGCGCATGTTTTTTTCTAGATGAAGCCATGATGAATCGGGTAGCCCAGGTCATCAAAACCGTTTTTAGCAGCGCTAATTACGAGGAAGCCGAGCTTTGGCTCTCAGAAGATGAGTATGAGCGCGTTGATGGGCGGCTCGTGGCTGAGGATGCCTTCTGATTTTTGTTGATATAAAATTATGAAGTTGCCCAATCCTGAATCGGCCATCGTAGATGACGAAAAGCTGTCCGGTTACTGTCTCAATCCTTTCCATTCAGATGGGAGACACAAGGCACGGGTATTTCAATCGGCGTTAGGCTTAAATCAGGAGAATTCTGACGATCTAAGATCTGCTTTGCTGGGGGCAGTTCAAACCTGTGAAGCTATTCCTGATAAGCGCAATCGCTATGGTCAAAAGTATATCGTTGATTTCCTTATGACTCGTCTCGACAAAGAAACCATGATTCGTAGCATTTGGATTGTTCGAGATGATGAAAACTTCCCGCGATTAGTCACCTGTTACATTCTCTAGAAAGGGAGAAAGACCATGCCAGATCCAATCAAGCTCCTGGATGTCGTAGCGCTTCTCAAAGATATGCCAGAACTCAAGCTATTGAGGGGGCAGGTGGGGACCATTGTGGAAGAATATGAGCCCAATGTCTTTGAAGTGGAATTTAGCGACTTACAAGGGCGCACCTACGCGTTAGAAACCTTAGATGCTGGAAACCTGATGCTGCTCTACTACCAACCAGTCAAACAGCAGGTTGCCTGACCGAGCTCTCTTTCCCAGACGCAGCCAGAATCTGTTCGGGGGGTCTGAGCTTAGATATCAGCATGGCCCCCTGGCTTTTTTGAAGAAACGGCTGGATGCCTATAGGATGAGCCAATATTCGAGAATTCAGCAGAATCTCAGACTTACACATAGAAGATTGGAAACCAGAATAAATAATCAACCATGCAAATCGCCTATAAAGACTTCCTCATTCGTGACTGGCAACCGGCTGATCGGGACATGGCGGCCAATATGGTCAAAACCGTTTTAGAAGAGTATGGCCTCGGCTGGGAGACTACCTGCGGGGCGGGCACCGATAAGGACGCGGTGGACATTGAGCAATACTACTGGCAAACCGGTGGTGAGTTTTGGGTGGTCGAGCAGGCAGAGCGGATTGTGGGCACTGGGGGCTATTACCCCATCGAGCGAGACGACAGGGCCGTTGAGATTCGCAAGATGTATTTGCTGCCGGAGGTGCGGGGGCAGGGATTGGGTAAGTTTTTGCTCGGTCAATTGGAAGGTGCGATCGCAGCCAAAGGCTACCAATCGATCTGGGTCGAAACCGCCACGGTGCTCAAAACAGCCGTGGCGATGTACGAGAAAAATGGCTATCTGCCCGAAAATCGGGTAGAAACGCCGAGGTGCGATCGCGTGTATCGAAAACCAATTTAGCCCGAGTAGTCGAGCAACCTTAAATTTACAGGTAAGACTGACACGGGGATGCGGGGATGGGGCGACGCGGGGAGCAGCTATTCCATGAGCAATCTCCGCGTCTCCGTGTCCTCCCCTCTCCGCGTCCTCCCCAATCAAAATTTCAAGCTTGACGCAGGATTCAGTCATTCACCGAAATCCCCGGTAGCGCATTCAACTGAGCATCGGTC
>JBCCRZ010000073.1:0-14615 GCA_039200855.1 Cyanobacteria bacterium P01_D01_bin.44
GCCTGCTGAGTCAACACCAGCTGAACCAACCGCAAACGACTTGCTGATTGAGGCAACCGATTTGCGCGATCTCAAACAATACAAAGCCGCCCTTTCTGCCTATGACCAATCGCTGGCCCTGGATGCAGATATGGCTGAAGCTCATTGGGGGCGTTGCTACAGTCTTAACCAGTTGCAAACCTATGACCAGGCGATTGAGGCCTGCGATCGCGCCCTGGCAATCGAGCCGGACCACGTCCAGTCACTTTGGAGTAAAGGTCATGCCCTGGAGCAGCAAAACCAGCTGGAGGCGGCGCTGGCTATCTATAACCAAACCGTTGAGTTGGCCCCCGACTACAGCGAAGCCTGGAATAATCGGGGGGTGGTGCAGCAAAAGCTACAGCATTCGCAAGAAGCCATCAACTCCTTTGAGCGGGCCCTGGAGATTAATCCTAATTTTGCAGAGGCTTGGAATAATCGCGGGGCTGCTCTTTGGAGCCTGCGTCGGTTTGATGAGGCGATCTCATCTATAGACAAAGCGATTGCGCTCAAGCCAGACTACTCTGACGCCTTAAAACTGAGAGATCAGATCCGACAAAAGCTAGGCCGCTAGGGCTAGGATGCCGTACGCCGACGGAATAGCCATCTGATGATTAAACTCCCTATCGTTATCAAGTAGGCAGCCAATGTCATAAAGTAACCGATCGAAAGGGTAGCCTTAAATAGCGTCAAGGCAAGGCCAAAGGCGATCAGGTGTAATAAGCTACCGAATGCGATACAAAGCCCCAGAGTAGGGCGATTGACACATAGCGGTATTGCCAATGCCCCCAGCACGACCACCCAGCTGGGTAACCCATAGCCAGCAATCGTAAACTGGCCGCGCCAAGCAGTGAAGGTGCTGGTCAGGTCGTTAAACACTGCAAACGCTACCTTGGATTGCAATTGAGAAAACAGCCCCCCCTGCGGTGTCTCAAACGGGTTCAGTAAATCTTGGGGAGACTTGACAGCCCACGGCAAAAACGACGCGACCACAATCGTCACGCTCATCATCAGTAATAGCCATTGTGTTCTCTGCCGCACGAGTTCTTAACCGATTGCTAAGGATCTTCTCTCGTTTGTATCCTTAAAATCGGGTAGCATCATTCAGGATCTGGGTCCGTTTTCGGGCTGGCCGAACAGGCACGCGTCCGGTGTTGAGACAGTGCCAGATATGGCGCAGCAACAGCCCCGGATCCCCGGTGGCGGGGTCAGCGGTAAAGTAGCCATGGCCGATGGGCGGATCATAGCGGTTGTTAAAGTCGTCGCAGTCGATGGCGTAGACGTTGCGAGGAATATTATCCATCCGCTCGGGGCCGGTGTGACCCAGGCGACGCGAGGCATTGCCGTTGCGGACATTGGCGACTTTGCTGGCCCGCAGCGCCAGATCGTCTGAGGCGTAGTAAACCACTGTGTTTCTAGACGATTGGGCAATGTATTCGCCAGGCTGACCATAGGCCAGGGTTTCGTTGACCAGGTCAGGGGCCACCATAAAAATATTGCGAAAAATCAGGGGGAGTCCCTGGGGTTGATAATATTTCACAGCTCGGTCAAAAGCCCCCCGCACCACCCGATTGCCCATAGAGTGGGCCAGGATATTGAGTCGTTTTGTACAAATGTCGTTGCCGGAGACCGCATCCTGGTTGGCAAAGATATTGTTTTGGTTGCGCCAGCTCATAAATTTCTCAAACAGCCGCATATAGGCAAAGTCACTGGCGTCGGCGGCTTTTTGGTCGTCAAAGTAGTCTTGCACCATGCCCCGATCGTCATCGCAGGGCCAGATTAGCGGCACAACCAAAATGCGATCGCACTCCGACTCAGTGGCCGCCTCCAGGCTATCCAGCAATCGCTGCAATTCTTCAGCACTGGCAAAAGCGGTGGTCTCCGGCAGGCTGTTATAGCCGTGGACATAGAGCAAAATCTGCTCGGCCCGAGCATTTTTCAGCACATTGAAGAAGTTGATGCTGCCAATTTCGACGTACTGGCCGGGGGCGGTGCGATCGCAAAAATAGACCGATTGCTCAGCCTGATTATTCTCTAAATCAAAGTCAACGGGACGGGGTAATACATAGCTGCCAGTAGAGTTTGCGGGGGTCGGCCCCTGTTTAAGTACGCGATTAGTGACGAAAAGCATCGTAGGTAATTGTCCGGAAGAGTTGCTCCAGTTTGAGATTGATCCTTAAAGAAGGACGCCAATAAACAAGCAAATACGGTGGTTGAGATGCGGTATTCACCTGTCCTAATTTACGTCATTACGGGGGTCGTTTTTCTCTCGCTAGCAGTTTCTATTGACTGGCAGACCCAGGCGAGCATCTTGCGAGACTGTGTGCTGCTGGTGTGGGCCATCAGTTTAGTCAATCTGCTGTATTTAGGCGGCGGGCTTAATCGCTTGCTGGCCATACGTCCGCGCCACCTCTGGGGATTGTTGGGCATCCCTTTTGCACCGTTTTTACACACTGGCATGGGCCATCTGATTGCCAATACGCTGCCGTTTTTGATCCTGGGCTGGTTTGTGATGCTGCACTCCGCCGACGCCTTTTTGCCTATCAGCACCCTGATTGTGGTCATCGGAGGGCTGGGCACCTGGCTGTTGGGGCGTGATTGCAACCACATTGGGGCCAGTGGTGTTGTGTTTGGCTATCTGGGCTATCTGGTCGCCATGGGCTATATAGAGGCCACCGTGCTGGCCATCATGATCACCCTGATGGTGATTTTGATCTACGGCAATCAGTTTTTATCCATGCTGCCTAGCCAGGAAAACGCCACGATCTCGTGGGAAGGGCATTTGTTCGGCTTTTTAGGCGGGGTGGTCGCGGCCTATGACCCAGATTTGGCAGAGCAGCTATGGGCTTGGCTGCAGCAGTTGGGGTAGGGATTTTAGATTTTAGATTTTAGATTTTAGATTTTAGATTTTGGATTGATGAGTGGGTGAGTGGGTGAGTGGGTAGAAGATAGCAGAGCCAGGTTAGCATCTTTCTTCCCCTGCCCCTTTCTCCATCTCCCACCAAACTTGTTAGCATCAAAATCAGAGTCCCTCTGGGAAATTGCATGCTGACGCCTAACCTGATTGTGCGCCAAGGCGAAATTATTGAAGTTTTTTTGCGCCATGGCTGGGACTACATGCGTCGCTTGCTGGCGGGCAAAGCCTCTGAGGAGCCAGAGCTGCCGCCGCCTGCGGTGCTGCGCAATATTTTGACCGATTTGGGGCCGGTTTACGTCAAGCTGGGGCAGCTGCTAAGTACTCGCCCTGACCTGATGCCCCCGGACTACATTGAGGCGCTCAGTACGCTGCAATCGACGGTGCCGCCGGTGCCTGCGACGGTGGTGGTGGGATTTATTCGTCAGCAATTGCCCAAGCCGCCTGAGACGCTCTTTGCTGAGATTGACTATGTTGCGATCGCGGCGGGCTCAATCGGCCAAACCCATAAAGCGATTTTGACAACCGGGGAAGCCGTCGCCCTCAAAGTGCAGCGCCCTGGCATTGATCTGCTGGTGGAGCGCGACATGGCTCTTATTAAAGACATTGCCCGACTGGTCTCGACCACCCAGTTTGGGCAGCGATATAACATTGTTGAACTGGCCGATGAATTTAGCCGCGCCCTCGCCGCCGAACTCGACTTTACCACCGAGGCAGGCTACACCGATCAGCTCCGGCAAAACCTATCTAAAAGCCGCTGGTTTGATACCCAAAAGCTGGTCGTCCCCAAAATTATCTGGCCCCTGACCGGCCCAAAACTGCTTGTGATGGAATGGCTAGATGGCCAGCCCTTATTGACGGCTGCGATCGCAAGCGAGCTTAGCGGCCAGGGGGTTAGCGCCGAACGGCAAGCCATCACGACGCTGTTGTTTAGAGCCTTTTTTCAGCAATTTTTTGTGGATGGCTTTTTCCACGCTGACCCCCACCCCGGTAACTTGTTTTATCTCAAAGATGGCCGCATCGCCCTCCTGGACTGTGGCATGATGGGCAGCCTGAATCCCCAGACCCGCGCCACCCTGACCGAAATGGTGCTGGCCATCGTCAGCTCCGATGCGCAGCGCTGTGCCCAGCTCACCCTGCAAATTACAGAACCCCTCAAACCCGTCGATCTAGTCCAGCTCGAGAGCGACTACACTCGTCTGCTAGGACGGTATTACAACCTTAGTTTGACCCGATTTAATACCGCCGAAGCCTTTGCCAAAATCATTGAGGCTGGCACCCGTAATCACCTGCGCTGGCCCGCCAACATCGGCCTGTTTACCAAGTCCCTGGCTAACTTGGAAGGCGCGGCCCGCCAATTTAACCCCCAGGTCAATCTGATCGAAGAAATCAGGCCGCTGATGGTGGATCTATTTCGCCAGCAGCTGGTTGGGGATGACCCTTTGCAGGCCCTATTGCGCACTGGCCTAGAATTTCGCAATTTGTCCCTGTCAGCACCGCGACAGGTTGGCTTTTTACTCGATCGCCTGAGCGAAGAAACCCTCACCTGGAATCTACACATTCAAGGGCTTGATCGGCTGCAGCGCAGCTTTGAACAAGCCGAAAACCGTCGTGCCTTTAGCACCGTTGTGGCCGCTTTGATCATCGGAGCCGCAATCATTTCAACCAACCAATCGAATGCCCAGCTACAATGGCTCAGTACCAGTCTATTTGGCGCAGCAACGCTATTGGGCATCTGGCTAATTATCAGCATTTTGAGATCGGGGCGCTGGCGGTAGGCCCTCTACTCGCAAAATCTTACTTTTCTTGCTTTTACGTAAAAGCATTCTAGAGCCATCCTAGTAAAGTTAAGTCGAAAATTTACATTCCCCTCAAGTTTTCAGAGAAATGGCGGATGAAAAGTAAGTAAAAAACTTGAACTATGGGTTAAGGGGCTTATCCGCAGACAGGTTATCAGGATAAGCCTGCCTAAAGTCTGTAGATAAATTAAGTGTTAAGACCTTGGACCTTCCCAAAAGTTCCTTTCTAATGCGAATACCAGCAGCTATGGGGACAGTATCTCATTTATAAAGCAATCAGTTAAAAATAGTTGGCTTTCCTTGCTAGAATCTGCATGATGCTGCTAAATCGCATTATTTCCTCTATTATGGGTTAAAAATAGTCAATTTCATCTCAACCTAGTGATGATAAAAATTGAAACAGGGTCGTGTTCCAATGTTGCTGACGAGGGAGATTTTTTTGGCTGTTAATGACGGGAAGAGTCCGATTTAATCGCAACTTAGTGCCAAAATTTAACCTTCGTTAAATTGTGAATTTTGGGGTTTGTCAAAATTCGGCCTGTCATTTTACAGACGTCTTTAGATGTTTAACTCACACCGGTTTCTCAGTGAAAACCATTTATCCCCCAATGGCGAAACGGCAATCAAAACAGCGGCGCAAACGCGGCGTACTTCTAAGTCCCACCGGTTGGCAGCGATTGCAGGCTGCCGAACGTAAATTTGAATCCCAGGAAAATCAGGGAAACTCCAGCACCCTGGAGATTTTAAGCGAAAAAACTAAGCTCAGTCCAAATACGATTACCAAGGTCAGGCGTCGTCAGGCCGCCGTTGATCGGCAAACCCTAGAGGCCTACTTTAAAGCTTTTGACTTGCCCCTGGCTGCTGAAGACTATCAGTCGATTGAAACCGCAGCCGCCCCCTTGTCAACTGTCGCCGCTATTTACGGACAGGTTGCCCTGGATTCGCCGCTCTACATCAGTCGGCTCCCATTAGAAACCCTTTGCTACACAGCCATGGTGCAACCAGGCGCTTTTTTGCATATTCGTGGCCCTCAGCAATCGGGTAAAACTTCCTTAATTACGCACGCTCTAGCCCAAGTGCGCCAGCAGGGTTTAAACACCCAAATGATTAGTTGCCGTCTGGTAGACGGTCATGTAGCGTCAAGCTTTGAGGGGTTTTTGCGCTGGTTTTGTGCGGCGGTGACGCGCCGTTTGGGGTTGCCTGACCGCCTTGATGATTTGTGGAATCCCAACCTGGGAAATAGTTTTAACTGCACCAGTTATTTTGAGCAATACTTACTCGAGCAGCTCTCAGAGGGGCTGGTGTTAGTGCTCGATGACATTGATGGTCTATTTCAATTCCCTGGGTTTACTGCAGACTTTCTAAATATGCTCAGGACCTGGCATGAGATGGCCCGATATGGCGACGGCAACGGGCAGCGCTGGAGCAAGCTCAGGTTGGTCCTGCTTCACTCCCCAGGGGGATACGCCTTTGAATCGCCCTCCATGTTGCCTGTGAACTTTGGCACAACGCTCGATCTGCCCAATTTTAGTCAGGCCCAGATAGCAAGCCTAATTGAGCGATACGGGTTTTCTTTGGATGAGGATCTGCCTACCAAGCTGATGCATTTTCTGGGCGGTAAACCCAATCTGGTGCAATTGACTCTGCACACCATGCAGCACAGGCAAATGCCGCTAGAGCAGATTACCCAATCTGTAACCTCTCCAGACAGCATTTTTGCAGACCACCTACTTTATTATTGCAATCTCCTTAACCAGTATCCTATTCTTAAGGATGGCATCAGACAAATCGTTCAAGGTAAGCAGCCGGTTTTGCTGGCCCCAATGCAGGCGCTCCACCTTTTACGGCTAGGGCTCATTACCTGCGAACATCAAAGCGCTTACATGCAATGTCAGCTATATCAAGATTATTTTGAATTCGTTCTACGTTAATTTTGGAGGCGACTTGCAGGGTCCATGTAAGGCAGGAAATTGTGCTTGGGATAGGAGATAGGAGACAGAAGATAGTGGGTAAAAGACAGTTTTGAATTTTGAATTGAATTGAAAGTGCTCTGCGGGTAGCTGCCTAGGCGTCTACAAACCTTAAAGCTCAACACTGGCTCCCCTATCTCTCCCTACCGACCCATTACCTAAAACCTTCTAAAGTCATATCCAGCAAAATTTTCTCAGTTTTTCCTCTCCGCTGTTTGATGGCCTTCGTCAGGCTTCTACATTTCTGCCTAGCTTTTTTTAGGGTTGAGCCCCCCATGTTCAATTCCGAGTTTTTGTGTATCTACTTTGCATCTACCCAGACCTGATTTTGTTATTCATCTCGAGCTGTAATCGGCTTTCCAACTTGTGGCATATCTGATTTTTGACTTTGACGGGACTATTGCCAATACGCTGGATGTGATTGTGCAAATCACCAATCGATTGGCCCCTGACTATGGATTTAGTCCGACCACCCCGGATAAACTTCAATACTTTCGGTCGCTCAGTACCCATCAACTGCTCGAAGAATCAGAAATTCCGTTGTTTAGAGTGCCTTTTTTGCTACGGCGGGTGCGTCGAGAGCTTCGTAAAGAGGTGCATCTGTTAGAGCCGATTCCCAAGCTGACGCGAGTGATTCATGAGCTAGCAGCCCAAGATCATCAGCTGATGATTGCTAGTTCTAATTCCACCCACAATATTCGCCATTTTCTGCAGAAACATGGCCTGGAGACGGCATTTGGGCATATTCATGCCAACATCGGACTGCTGGGTAAGACTCGTGTCTTAAAGCGTATACAGCATCGTAACAGTCTCCATCTAGAGCAAATGCTCTACATCGGTGATGAGACCCGTGATATAGAAGCCGCCCAGCGTGCTGATATTCGCATTGCGGCGGTCAGCTGGGGATTTAGCAGCCGTTCGGCTCTCAAACAGCAGCAGCCTTCCTTTTTGTTGGACCAGCCCCACGAGCTATTGCGGGTGGCTACCCGAATTGACTGCGATCTGATAGCCGCTACCCGTCAGCTGACGGCGTCTTAGCCTTCCCACGCAGGATGGTTTAGCAGCGACTCCATCATGCGTACACCGCGCAGCTGGTTTGACAGGGGCAAGTGGCCGATGGGGGCCGATAAATCCCAAACAAACTCACTCGGATAGCGGGTCCAGATATTACCCGATTTCCAGGCCAGTTTGTCCCATAGCTGTTCCCAGTTGCGGCCTGTTCCAAACCAAATTTCTCTCTGGCGAGAAAATCCAAATCGATCTTCAGAATAAACCCGCCATAGGGTATCGATAGTGCTGAGATCGACAATGGGAAAACTATCGACCTCGGTAAAGTAAATCCATTTTCGCTTGACTGCATCGGGGCCTGCTAGCTCACAGAGTTTTTGTAGCGTCAGTCGGTCGGCGGTTTCATAGGCCTGGCTGACTAACAGCTGCATCAGCTCCTGGTAATCAACACCGTTGGCTGATGTCAGCGGCACCACTCCTGCGGCTAGCTCAGTTTCTAAAAAGGACTGGGCCACTGGGGAGTTACTGCGATAAAGTGCCTGATGGGCTTTGCCTGCGGTGATCTGAGGGGCTGCCTCTGCCGGGGCGGATCTCAGAAAATCAATCAGCGCTAAAATACCAGCTTCACCAGCTACCAATAGCTGGTCAACGGCAGCTAACCGCTGTTTGAGCGACTCTGAGCTGAGCTGTTGAAGAATGGGCACCAGTGGATCAGCAGCTTGGGGGGATGCTGCCGCAGAGTCAGCCGAAAAATGGGTCATGTTAAATGAATTGAGTCCTCACCGCCTGTCATCCTAGAGTACTTCACGCTGCCTGTACAAGTTAATGGTATCAGTCAGCCTTACTCGGGGGTTGGTAGCCGTGTTCGTAGGCGTAGCGAATCAGCTGGGCCCGATTTTCTAAGGAGAGCTTGCTGAGGATATTGCTGAGGTGGGTTTGTACGGTTCTGGGGCTGATGAACAGATGGTCTCCGATTTGCTTGTTGGTAAAGCCCTGGATCACTTCCCAAAATACTTTTTCTTCGGCGGGAGTCAGTGGCAGGGGCTCTTGGGGGACCTTGGCTGCGGGCTCTGCGGCAACTTGCTGTACCATGCGAATGATCTCGGCATGCATCCGCCGGGAGCGCTCCAGCTGGGCTTCAATTTTGGCAATCAGCTCTTTGGGATGAAACGGTTTAACCAGGTAATCATCGGCCCCAATGTTGTGGCCCTGGATGCGATCATCTAGCTCGCTGCGACCTGACAAAAAAATGAAGGGCACCAGCTGCCCCGATCGGATTGCCCTCAGCTCGGTGCAGAACTCGTAGCCATCCATCTCGGGCATCATCACATCGGAGACCACGAGATCAGGTGGGTCTTGTTGAAACAGGCTCAACCCTTCTGCACCAGACGAAGCATTTCGGACTAAAAAACCTCGCTCTTCGAGATAGCGGGTTAAGGCAGCTCGAAGGGTATTATCATCGTCAACAATCAGGATTTTTTTCATCGGTATTTAACAACAAGCATTTAATATGCGGTTTTCTATACACCTTGATCTATCACATTGATCTATCACAAAAGTCAGTGGCTCATTACAAAAACAACCGGCCTGTGACAAAGAGCAATATCCCTCAAAGCGAACGACCAACTTAACTGCCAGTCAAAACTACCTGATAAACGGGGTGATGCCCGGATAAATGATGGCTTAAATGAGCCTCATAAAACCGGTAAGATCAGTATTCCCACCGTCATCGCCTTTATTACGATTATGGTGATGGTTTGAGTCAAAGCGCTTAGGTTGAGCGACTGATTTTGCGCCATTGGTCGGATGGCAAACAATGGACAGATCGCCCGCATACCTTCTTAGATGCTCAACAAAAGCAGCTTTGGCATTTTACCCATAAATGTAGGATAGCTCGATTTTATGTATCAAAAGATCTCCCCGCCCACCCACGGTGCTCACATTACCTTTGAAGCGGGTGAACCCGTCGTCCCAGATACTCCCATTATCCCGTTTATTCGAGGGGATGGTACGGGGGTTGATATTTGGCCTGCGGCCCAAAAGGTCTTTGATGCGGCGGTTGCTAAAGCCTATGGTGGGCAGCGGGAAATTGTTTGGTTTAAGGTCTATGCTGGAGATGAGGCGTGCGATCGCTATGGCACCTACCAATATTTGCCCGAAGATACCCTAGAGGCGATCCGCGAATTTGGCGTAGCCATCAAGGGGCCGCTAACGACGCCTATCGGTGGCGGCATTCGCTCGCTGAATGTGGCCCTGCGACAGATTAACGATCTGTATGCCTGTGTGCGCCCCTGTCACTACTATCCAGGGACGCCCTCCCCCCACAAGAGCCCAGAAAAGCTGGATGTGATCGTTTATCGGGAAAACACCGAAGATATTTACCTCGGCATCGAATGGAAGCAGGGCAGTGAGATTAGCAGTCGATTGATCCAGCTGCTGAACACTGACTTGATCCCGGCGACGCCAGAGCACGGTAGCAAGCAAATTCCCTTGGATGCGGGCATCGGCATCAAGCCCATTAGCAAGACAGGATCGCAGCGTTTAGTCCGGCGAGCGATTAAGCATGCCCTGCGCCTGCCCAAGGCCAAGCAGCAGGTGACCCTGGTGCATAAGGGCAACATTATGAAATATACCGAGGGGGCTTTTCGCGATTGGGGGTATGAGTTGGCGACCAGTGAGTTTCGTGCCGACTGCGTCACCGAGCGGGAGTCGTGGGTACTTAGCAACAAGGAGCAAACCCCTGATATTTCGCTGGAAGACAATGCTCGTAAAATTGAGCCGGGATATGATGCGCTGACCCCAGAAAAGCAGGCCGCTGCCAGGGATGAGGTCAAATCGATCTTGGAGACCATTTGGGAAACCCACGGCAATGGTCAATGGAAAGACAAGATCATGGTCAACGACCGGATTGCTGATAGCATTTTCCAGCAAATTCAAACCCGACCGGACGAATATTCCATCCTGGCTACGATGAACTTGAATGGAGACTACTTATCGGATGCTGCCGCTGCGGTGGTCGGTGGGCTAGGGATGGGGCCAGGGGCTAATATCGGCGACAGCTGTGCCATCTTTGAGGCCACCCATGGGACTGCGCCTAAACATGCGGGCTTAGACCGCATCAACCCGGGCTCGGTGATTTTATCAGGGGTGATGATGCTGGAATATCTGGGCTGGCAAGAGGCGGCTGATTTGATTAAGCAGGGGATGGGTAATGCGATCGCAAACCAGCAGGTCACCTACGACCTGGCCCGCATGATGGAGCCACCGGTAGAGCCCCTGAAATGCTCAGAGTTTGCCGATGCGATTATCGCCAATTTTGGATGAGGTTTTGGGTATTAACGCGATGTGCAACTTTAGAGATGTGCAACTTTAGAGTGGACATCCCCCTTTTCTATAGCGTTAGCGGCGCGAAGCGCAAGGACTGAGGGGGATTTATCAGTTGCTTTAGCGATTAAGGATCCCCCCAACCCCCCTGAAAAAGGAGGGCTAGAGAAGTTGCATACGTTGTTAGTCAAAAAAGTCATCAAAAGCATTGCTTGGCTCTGTGTCCGGTGTGGTAACACTACCAGAAGCCCCCGGCAACTGGGTTTGGGGCTGGGCAATGCCCGTATTGACCTGCCCAGGTAACACCCCAGCTGGTTGCTGCGGTTGCCGTACCTCAAAAGAGGGGGCCGGGGCTGTCGTAGAGGGCACCCCCGGCGTAAACTGGCCGCTCCGGTTGAGGGTCCGATCGTAGGTATTGAGATTAATCGAGGCCGGTGGCTGATAGCCCGTAGTCCCTGGCGGTGGAGACATGGCGGGGGTAGTGCGAATGAAATTGACGTTAGGGTTGTTTGGCAACTGACCTCGGATGACCCCTGACTGATTGAGGGGAAGATTATTAGTGCCAGCGGATTCAGCGGATTCGGCTGAGTCGGTTAGGTTGGGGCGGGTTTGGCTGGCCTGGGGTGAGTCAGCAGGCTGGGTTGAGTTGGCAGCAGCGCGATCTGATAAAGCTCGAGACAGGGCACTGTCTTGGGAAGCCGAGGTTGGCTGCGAAAGCAAAAACAGGTTGCTATTAGAAGTGTTGCTGCCGCTGGCGGCCTGTAGGCTCGGTGAAGTTGAACTACTGGCTTGAACCGCTGTATTAGCGCCATTGGCGCTGCCCCCAGGCAACTGGTACTGAGCCAAATAGTCAGCAAATGGAGTGGCCTGATCTTGGGTTGGAGCCTGACCGATTGACTGAGCAGGTGGCTCTGTCTCTGAGGCCGTCTCTAAATCAATGGCTTCAGGGGACGAAGCAGCAGGGCTATTACTATTGGCCTCGTTGATCAGCAAATCCAAAGTGTCAATTTCGGCGATGCCGGCTTGCTCTTCAGGCGTCAGCCCTGTTTCCAAGGCCGTCTGTGAGTCAACGCCATTCCACTGTAGCCATTCGGGATGATTCTTATATTCCCAGGCAAAGATACCGACGAAGGCCAAGGCCAGGGCTGGCATCCAAACGACTGGGTTTTGTAACGGTCGCAGGCGAGCCGGTAAGTAACGCAAGACAGCAGGTAATGACATGGCAATCCTTTGAGATAGTCTGCAGTGTGGCCTTTAAATGAGTGCGTGTGATGTCCCTGTAGTCAAATTGTATCGAAATCAATTTGATTTGAAATCCCCTGATATCTGCCAGGTTAGCTAGAAGTTTAGACTGGGTTCAACCGAGAAGCTACGAGCATGGCAATAAGTTATCTTACAACCGCTCTGCTTGGTGGCTTCTGCTAAATCTTGGCCACCTCCAGACCTGTTGTTTGTCCTAAGGGGAAAAACTCAAGTTTTCAAGCTGGATGTGGTTGAACGTCTCAAGGGACATCTGCCTGGCGGCACAGGTCTGACTCGCCCATAGGATTTGCGCAGTATCATAACGTTTAGACAGTGGTTATTTTGACGATGGCTAAGCTCCCTAAAAACAGCCGCCCACCAGGACGGTCTTCTTTGAGATCACCCCAGTTGCCAGCTTTGGGAGAGGATGCGGTTTCGCTACGCCATGAGGTTAATCCGGCCATTGCCCTCAATCTGCTCGGCGAGATCCATCAAAAAGTTGCAGACGCTCAGCAAGAGTTGAGAGGGCTCGTACACAAAATCCAACAAATCTATGCTGAGGGGCCTGTGGTCAACGGCTGGCTGGAGTCGACCCAATCTAACCCGGTTGCCCCACCCGCAGATGCTAACTCAGCTCTGTTTCGCCATGCGGATGTAGATGATTTGATGGCCTATATTCAGAGTCTTGACCCAGCCCAGGCGGCTGAGGTGCCCAGCGCTACCCCCCAATATCGACTGTGCATGATCGATCAAATGGGCCAGGTGCAATCACGCCCCTGCCCGCCCGAACAGGTGCCAGCGGTGAGTATTGCGATCGCACGTCACCAAAAACTGCACCAAGTTATCACCCGCAAGCAGCACCTCGAACAGCAGTTAAAAGCTCTGGTGAGTGCCCTGACCGAGATCAATAATCAGCTTGGGGCTTGATGGTGAGTAGGTGAGTAGGTGAGTAGGTGAATGGGTGAGGGAGCCTAAAGAAACAAGCAAATTCACCACTTCACCAGCGCAGCGTACTAACCACTTCACCAGCACAGCGCACTCACCAACCCCAAGACCCTGGCTCACCCTTAAACGGGCCGACAATATTTTGAGTTATCCAGCCGCCGTAAAAGTCACCTTGCTGGGCTTTGACCCGCTCATCGTCGACGTAGCAGGCATCCATCCGACTGGGGTAAAACGCAATGTGGTCTTTGAGGGCTGCGAACCTTTCAACGGGGGCTGCATAGGCCCAGGCCGCATTCTCTGCTGTTTGCGCACCCACTGTCACCGTATAGTAGCTGGCTGTGCCTTTCCATTCGCAAAAGGTAGCCCTGGGTGTGGGCACCAAGTGCTGCATTTGAATGTCAGCGGGTGGGATGTAGTAAACCGGCGGATGGCTGGTCTCGAGCACGCGCTGGGCCTGTTGCGTATCGGCGATCACGACATCATTAAAGATCACTCGAATGCGTTGGGTCATCGCCTCAACCGCAGGGGGTCTGGGATAATCCCACACTGATTCTTGCCCCGGACCCGGCTCAACACGAGAAGGATGCATGATTATTCCCCCTGCCAGCGACTAATATCACTGCGGGCCTGATCATAGGCAGCAGTCCCCCTGGGGATCAGGGCCGCTGCTTGAATGGCGTCTCCGACCCGTCCTTGGGCAGCCCTGGCTCGGGCGATGCTGAGCATTTTTTGGCTCCAATCGTCAATTAGGGCCTGGGCGGTTTGATATTCGGGCTGGTTGGCGGGCACCTTTTGCAGCTCGACGATGCCGAGCTGGTATGAGCTGGACTGTCCGATCCGCGGAATCTCTTGGGCAGCCCGGATCAGGTCTCGGCTGCGCTGGCGCTGTTGCCAAAAGGCAATGCGCTGTTGGGCTTGTTGATAAAGTGTCTGACGATCTCTGGGAACTAACTGGGCAGCTGCGATCGCACCGTCGAGGTTGCCGCTAGCGGCACGCCCCTCCGAGAGATCTAAGATGACCTGGCTCCAGCGGTCAATGTCAGCCTGGGCTTCATCATAGTAGCGC
Source organism: Cyanobacteria bacterium P01_D01_bin.44 (assembly GCA_039200855.1). Classification (GTDB taxonomy): domain Bacteria; phylum Cyanobacteriota; class Cyanobacteriia; order Phormidesmidales; family Phormidesmidaceae; genus SIO4C1. The sequence continues at coordinate 14,287 of JBCCRZ010000073.1, forward strand.
TGCCCTGGGGGAATTTGGCGGGCTTGGGCAATTGCCTCAGCAAACTGGTGGGCCTGGTTAGGTTGGATCAAACGGCGAGCGTCCTCCAGTGCCGCTGCATTGGCTGGGGGGGCATCGCCTCCGCCAGTGTCAGCTGCGCTGGGGGTGGTGTTACTGGCGGCCTGGGGAGGACGTACTGTCTCATCCCCGCCGTTGGCTGCTCCAGTGCCGTTGGCTGCAGGATCTTCAGTCGCAGTTTCCCCATCGGAGGCATTCTCGCCAGAGAGATCGTCACTCCCAGTCGAGGTATCTCCGCTTGCCTGATTATCGGCACTGGTATTTTCGCCAGC